>JAXJSX010000197.1:0-2014 GCA_036309925.1 Acutalibacteraceae bacterium
AAATTACAACGCAAGCCGCTATGTGCCTTTACTCACAGTTTTCATTATGCGTTTGCCCGTTGGGCATCCAACCAACCGCCGAATATTCGCATGTGGGTTCAAGTCCCCTGAAGACCGCATAAAAATAAAAAGAGCAGTAACCATTAAAGTTACTGCTTCTTTTGGTGCGGGTGTTCATAACGGATTTGAAACGCGAGAGAAAAAACTGTAAAAAAGAAGAACCTCAACTACGCGTCTGCGTGTCGAGGCTCTCGACTGGTCCGAGTGGCGGGACTTGAACCCACGGCCTCTTGCCCCCCAGACAAGCGCGCTACCAGCTGCGCCACACCCGGATAACAAAATCTATTTTACCACAATAGTGAAGATTTTGCAATACTTTTTTTATATTTTCTTAAAAAAATTTTAATCGTGCTTGAAAATGACAATAAATGTCTGCCATAACAGCTTTATATCGTACCAAATCGACGCTTTTTCAAGATATTCAAGGTTGATTCGCATCTTCTCAGGTAACACTTCCTCAATATAGCACTTCTCAAAATCGTCCGCCTGTGCGAGCAATTCGTTCTCGTTCTTAAAACGCAGGCTCGCTTCCCCCGAAATACCCGGTGCAAGCAGCAGCGTCGCCATCATCTCGTCGGTGTATTTATCGACATATTTCGGCACTTCAGGACGCGCACCAATCAAACTCATCTGCCCGAGCAGAATGTTTATCACCTGCGCAAACTCGTCAAGGCGCGTCTTCCTTAAAAAATACCCAACCTTTGTGATACGCGGATCACGGTCGCCGACTGTCAACTGTGCGCCGATTTTGTCGGCGTTTTGCACCATTGTACGAAATTTGAAAATCTTAAACTCTTTACCGTATCTGCCCACACGCACCTGTCTGAAAAAGACCGGGCCTTTTGATGTGCATTTGACTAAAAGCGCCACAATCAAGTTAATCGGCAACAATATGATGAAAATTATCAGTGCGCAAACGAAGTCAAACGCCCTTTTCAAAGCGAGCGACACCCGCTTTTTCTTTAAAATATCGTAGTATTTTTTGCAGTCGTCGTTTTGAAATCTCTCGGGTAAATCGCAAAATTTCTTCATAAAAATCTCCTTAAATTCAAGGATAAAGGGCGCAATGCGCCCTTTTTATTTATCGGTTTCGCTGTCCTCTTGGTCGGGTGTTTTGCCGTCGGGATTGTGATGGAAGGTCGGCACTAAAACTTTGACCTTTTGGAACATATCCGACAGCGGTTTGTCTGACACCGCGCTTGCCTCAAGCTCTTTGATTTGATCAGCACGCTCGGTTTCGTCAAACTCCATCGGTTTCATAATGAAGATTTTGCCGTTCGGCGTTTTCTGCATATCTTCGCCGTGTATTGACAATTCCTCAAACAGTTTTTCACCGGGTCGCAGTCCTGTAAACTTGATTTCAATGTCCTCGTTCGGCTCGTTGCCCGAAAGTTTAATAAGGTCGCAAGCCAAATCGTAGATGCGTACAGGCTCGCCCATATCAAGCACGAAAATCTCGCCGCCGTTCGCCATAGCGCCCGCCTCAAGCACGAGTTGCACGGCTTCGGGGATAGTCATAAAGTATCTGCGCATATCGGGGTGGGTGACGGTGACAGGTCCGCCCGCCTCAATTTGTTTACGGAACAACGGGACCACCGAACCGTTCGAGCCGAGTACATTGCCGAAACGCACTGCCGCAAAATCGGTGTCGGATAGAGTATCCATAAGCTGAATCGACTCTTCCGCAATACGTTTGGACGCACCCATAATATTTGTCGGGTTTACCGCTTTATCAGTCGAGATTAAAATCATCTTCTCGACCTTGTGCATAATTGCCGCCTGTGCGACATTTATTGTACCCTTTACATTGTTTTTTATCGCTTCTCTTGGTGAATATTCCATCATCGGCACGTGTTTATGTGCTGCGGCGTGGAATACAAGTTGTGGCTGAAATTCATCAAACACTTCCTTCAAGCGTTTGACATCACGAATTGAGCCCAGGCGCATACTGTAT
>JAXJSX010000198.1:0-12071 GCA_036309925.1 Acutalibacteraceae bacterium
GATTTATCGTATCTTTGAACCCTCAGGAATATCATCAGTGAAAATGACTTTAACACCGTCAGGTGTATCAGCCGCTAAAATCATACCGCTACTCTCAACGCCACAGAGTTTTGCGGGCTTTAAATTAGCAACGACGATGATGTTTCTGCCGATAAGTTCATCGGGAGTATAGTACTGTGCAATACCCGATGCAACGATGCGTTCGTTACCGCTACCGTCATCAAGGGTAAGTTTTAAAAGTTTCTTTGCCTTCTTTATAGGCTCGCAATTTTTGATTTTTGCGACACGCAGATCGACTTTTGCAAATTCGTCGATTGAAATTTCGGGCAAAAATGCTACATTTTCGGGTTTTTCTTCCGTTTTCATTGCTTCTTCCCGCTCTTTTGCGATGTCAGCCAGCATCTTTTCAGCATCAATTCGTGAGAACAATACACTCGGTGTGCCGACACTTGAACCGGCTTTAATCGCACCGAAATTCTCAAGTGAAGCGTAATCCGAAATATCACAGTTCATCTGCTCTAAAATGCTCTTTGCGGTGTCGGGCATAAAGGGAGTAAGAAGTACTGCAACAAATCTGATACTCTCTAAAAGATTATAAAGCACAGTGCCGAGTCTTGTTTTCTGATCTTCATCTTTTGCGAGCGCCCAAGGTGCTGTTTCATCAATATACTTATTAGAACGCTTACAAAGCGACATAACTGCGCTGACTGCATCCGACATTCTGTATTCATTTATGAATTTATCGACTGTCTTAACAGTATCGTAACAGCAACCGATAAGTTCATCGTCGATTGCCTCTTTGCAGTCGCCCGACTGAATGACACCGTTAAAATATTTATTCTGCATTGCGATTGTACGGTTTACAAGGTTTCCGAGTGTGTTTGCAAGGTCGGAATTGTAGCGTTCAATGATGGTTTCGTAGGTGATTGAACCGTCGTTGGCGTGGGGCATTTCGGATAAGAGATAGTATCTTACCGCATCCACACCGAAGCGGGCGGTGAGTTCGTCTGCATAGATTACATTACCGCGGGATTTCGACATTTTATCTTCGCCGAAAAGCAACCACGGATGACCGTACACCTGCTTTGGCAACGGCTCGCCGAGTGCCATTAGCATAATCGGCCAATAGATTGTGTGGAAACGCACGATGTCCTTACCGATGATTTGAACATCAGCAGGCCAATATTTGTTGTACAGTTCACCTGAACCGTCGGGATCGTAGCCGAGTGCGGTAATATAGTTTGAGAGAGCATCAATCCAAACATAAATGACGTGTTTATCATCGAATGTGACAGGCACACCCCATTTGAACGAACTTCTTGACACGCAAAGATCTTGAAGTCCGGGTTTGATGAAGTTGTTGAGCATCTCTTTTTTGCGGGCTTCCGGGTAGATGAAATTATCGTTTTGCTCAATAAACTCTTCAAGTTGTTTTTGGTATTTTGAAAGACGCAAGAAATATGCCTCTTCCTTTGCGGGTTTAACTTCTCTGCCACAGTCGGGACATTTGCCGTCAACCAACTGGCTTTCAGTCCAGAACGATTCACATGGGGTGCAGTAAAGTCCTTCGTATTCTGACTTGTATATATCGCCCTGTTCATAAAGTTTGTTGAAGATTTTTTGAACAACCTTTTCGTGATAATCATCGGTAGTACGGATGAATTTATCATAGGTGGTGTTGAGATTGTCGCAGATGTCTTTGATTTGCCCTGCGACCTTGTCAACATATTCTTTCGGGGAAACACCTTCTGCTTTTGCGTATTCCTCAATCTTCTGACCGTGTTCGTCGGTGCCGGTGAGGAAGAATACATCAAAACCGAGCATTCTTTTATAACGCGCAATAGCGTCAGTCAGCACGATTTCGTAACTGTTGCCGATGTGAGGTTTTCTCGATGTATAAGCAATCGCGGTGGTTATATAAAATTTTTCACTCATATAATCGCTTCCTTTCATTAAAATAAATTATATCATTTAACCTTTTCTTTGTAAAGTGTTTTTGAAAAGACTTTTTATATCTTCCAAAGTAATATCCGCCTTGAATTTATCGTATTCCTTTTCTTTTTTCAGACCTGTTGCGCTGAACAAAATTACTGTGAACACGCTTGTTTGCGCACCGATATAGTAACAGTCCAAAATACTGCAGACGCACAAAGTACAGATAAAACCGACCATCAGCGCAATCATTGGTTGGCTTGAAGTGTGGTCAAAGTTGCGGTACATTTTTGAAAGGTAACGGATGATGCAGAACAGCAACATCAGCGTGCCGAGAATACCGAAACAGCTGATAAGATCGAACAAAATGTTGTGTGCGTGCAACATCCAACCGCGTGATTTCATATCTGCGAAAAAGTCGGCTAAATTAAAGGTTTTGAAAAATTGCGAGAACAAATCCAGATTGTCGCCGATTGAACTGTTTAGCACCGCCAAAAATCCCTGCCCTGCAACCGGACTTTGCTCGAAACATTCAACTGCTCGTTTCCAATAGGGTATGCGCATATTGTAGCCCGAATCAATGGATGAAAGTCGCAGTGCCGCAAAAAGTTCGACATCAGGGAAGAGGGCGGCAAGCAAGACCATAACACCGATTACCGCCGAAAATACAAGCATCAATTTATACCTTTTGCAAAGCAGTAAAACTGCAAGGCATCCGAGGAACATTCCCATCCACGGCAGTCTGCCGCCCGACAAAAACATACCTAAAATGTTTACAATCAGCACTAATGAATGTGCAAGTTTTGCACGGGTGGACACTACTAATCGGTAGGTCGCCATTACTGCGGCGAGTGCGACGAAATACGAATAGTAAAGCGGATTTAAGAAAGTCGAGCAAGTACGGTAAAGTGCGTCGTCGGAATTCAGCAGTTTTTCAATTATCGCAACCGCCACTGCGAACACGCTGTATACAAGGTAGCAGGTGATTAAATCCTCAAAATGGCGTCGGGTTATAACTGCCCGCAGACTCGCCATTAAAATAAACAGGCAGGCAAAAAACAAACAGGCGAAAGTGCCGACAACATTACCGTAAACAAGTCCGACAACCAGCGTCATTATAATGAAAAATGATGTTATGATATTGATCGTGTCTGAAAAAATCGCTTTTCTCTGCGAACTCTGAAGTAAAAGATAAATTGCGCCGACAACTGTCGCAATCACGGATAAAAACGCATTTAAAAAGGATGATGTAAGCACTAAAAACGCAACTCTGCAAGCCAGAGGCGCGTTCATCATTCGTGTTAGATAATTTAAGACTTTATGTGAAGCGTAGGTTTTGAAATTTATCTGTCTTGACAAAATTAACACCCGCCTTTAGTGTCGTGAGTGAAAAGCCGAGATACCGCGGTATCTCGGCTTTTTATTGAAAACTATTTTCTTTTGTTAAAGGGTTTACGCGGACGGCGCGGTCTTTCTTCTTCCTCACCGTCGTCTTCAACGACAGCGCCGTTGATTTCAACTAAAGCATCTCTGCGGGAGAGATTAAGTCTGCCCTGGTCGTCGATTTCTGTAACTTTAACGATAACTTCGTCGCCGACTTGAACAACATCCTCAACCTTTTCAACACGCTTAACATCAAGTTTGCTGATGTGTACAAGGCCTTCTTTACCCGGAGCGATTTCAACAAATGCGCCGAATGACATAAGGCGGGTAACGATACCCTTATAAACTGCACCGATTTCGGGATCGTTTGCGATTGTTTCAATGATTGAAATTGCTCTGCGAGCGTTGTCGATGTCGATAGCAGAAACGAACACTCTGCCGTCTTCCTCGATGTTGATCTTACAGTCACATTCTTCCTGAAGTTTCTGAATAACCTTGCCCTGCTTACCGATTACATCGCCGATTTTTTCGGGACTGATCTGTGTGGTGAGCATTTTAGGTGCGTATTTAGAAAGTTCCTCACGCGGAGCTGAAATAACAGGGAGCATAATTTCATCAAGGATATATTCTCTTGCCTTGTGAGTTTTTGCGAATGCTTCCTTGATGATTTCGGGAGTTAAACCGTGAACTTTTAAGTCCATCTGGATAGCGGTGATACCCTTTTTAGTGCCCGCTACTTTAAAGTCCATATCGCCGAAGAAGTCTTCAAGGCCCTGGATGTCAACCATTGTCATAAAGTCGCCGTTGTCGCCTGTGATAAGACCGCAGGAGATACCTGCAACGGGTGCTTTAATCGGAACGCCTGCAGCCATAAGTGCGAGGGTTGAACCGCAGATTGAAGCCTGTGATGTTGAGCCGTTGGATGATAAAACTTCGGATACAACGCGGATAGCGTAGGGGAATTCATCAACTGACGGAATAACAGGTAACAGCGCCTTTTCAGCAAGTGCGCCGTGACCGATTTCGCGTCTGCCCGGGCCTCTTGACGGCTTTGTTTCGCCGACAGAGTACGACGGGAAGTTGTAGTGATGAATATATCTCTTTTCAGTCTGTTCGTCGATACCGTCGAGCAACTGAGCGTCATTTACAGGGCCGAGTGTTGCGATTGAAAGTACCTGAGTCTGACCGCGGGTGAACATACCCGAACCGTGAACACGGGGGAGTAAATCGACTTTTGCGTTGAGCGGACGGATTTCGTCAATGCCTCTGCCGTCAACACGCTTGTGCTCGATTTTGAGCCAATCGCGAACGATCTTCTTCTGGATTTTATACATAATCTCGTCAAGTTTAGCGGAATTTTCTTCAAATTTCTCGTCAAACTTTTCGTGAACAGCATCATAAATCGGGTTGAGTGCTGCATCACGGACTAATTTATCGTCGGTGTCGAGCGCCTTTTTAACATCTTCACAGCAGAAGTTGTATACTTCATCAAAATCAGCAGGATCGGGATCGTTTGACTCAAAAGCAAACTTGGGTTTGCCGATTTCGCTTACAATATTGTTGATGAATGCAACGACCTCTTTGTTTACTTCGTGCGCTTTCATTATAGCGTCAAACATTGTGTCATCGTCAACTTCATTTGCACCTGCTTCGATCATTGCAACCAGGTCTGCAGTTGATGCAACGGTGAGAACAAGGTCGGAAGTTTCACGCTGGGTAAGAGTCGGGTTGATGACGATTTCGCCGTCACAAAGACCGACATTTACGCCGGAAATAGGGCCGTCCCACGGGATGTCGGAGATTGCGATTGCGGCGGAAACACCGATCATAGCGGTGATTTCGGGTGAGCAATCCGGGTCAACCGACATAACGGTTGCGACTACTGAGCAGTCGTTACGCATATCTTTCGGGAACAGCGGACGAATCGGGCGGTCAATACAGCGGGATGCAAGGATTGCCTTTTCGCTCGGACGGGATTCGCGTCTTTGGAATGAACCGGGGATTTTGCCTACTGAATACATCTTTTCTTCAAAATCGACTGAAAGCGGGAAAAAGTCAACGCCTTCTCTCGGCTTTGCAGATGCTGTAACTGTACAAAGTACGCTTGTTTCGCCGTAACGCGCCATAACAGATGCGTTTGCGAGTTGTGCCATCATACCTGTTTCGATTGAGAACGGTCTGCCGGCGATGGTGGTTTCATAGATCTTGAAATTTTCAAACATAATTTCTTTTCCTTTCCGTTTGTAAAATATTTTAAGGCGGAAAGTGAACACCGAGTCGGTTTAGCAATTAACACGCCGTCCGATTTTCAGGCGGTCTGTTCACTGCTAATTCCGACTGCAACAGACAAAATGTCCACTGATTCGCGCCAGATTAACTTGTGCTTAAAAACGACTAAAAGCAGGCGAAAGTAAACCTTCCTCCTGCTTTTGCGCAAAAATTACTTACGAATACCAAGTTTCGCAATGATTTCACGGTATCTTACGATGTCGCACTTCTGAACATACTGAAGAAGGTTTCTTCTGTGACCTACCATCTTGAGCATACCGCGTCTTGAGTGATGGTCTTTCTTGTGAACCTTTAAGTGCTCTGTGAGCTCTCTGATTCTGAATGTGAGAACTGCAATCTGTACTTCAGGTGAACCTGTGTCGCCTTCGTGTGTAGCATACTGCTTGATGATTTCATTCTTCTGTTCTTTTGTCATTTTGTTTTCCGCCTTTCATTATATATAATAATATACACCGTCAATCCGTGTGGCAGGTCACGGAACTCCCTAAAGGGCAGTCGCCTGCGACTCAGAAAGAGGCTATAACCGCAAAAGCGCGATTACTGTATTAGTTTATCACATTTTCTCCGATTTGTAAAGAAAAATTTTAGAATTTTCTAAATTATTTTTCAAGCGGGCTGAATGCGGCTAATCTGTCAGCCACTTTTCCTTTAGTTGTGATGTCGACAGTACAGATATATTCTTCAATCCTCTGCACGAACATCGCCTTGTTGTAGCCGTCTTTATTTGTATATTCATATACCTTATAAAAATCACGCCCACCGATGTTGACTGTCTCAAGTTCGGAATTTAAATCGACATCTTTTAACTCCTCGACGCCGCCCACGACCGCTTTACGCAGTTGTTCAGCATAAACTTCGCCTGTTTTACGCTGTCCCATATAAATCTTTTTAAGATTTGTAAAACTCAAACTCACCGATTCATCGGTATTCGGAACGGTTGCATCAAACACCGTAACTGTGCTGTTTTTGTTGAAATCCTGCAAAAAGTTAATGTCAATCTCCATATCCTCAGGCAGTTTGAACTGCATTTGCAGAAATTCGTTTTTATACACACTTCTGGCGTTTATCGAGCCGAGTGTGAAATCGTAACTCGATTTGATATAGTCGTCAGTGCCGGTATGATAGCCGATATAATACGCACCGCCGCCGACAGCCAGCGAAAGTGCTAAAATAAATGCAACTAAAACATACACAACCACATTTTTTGAATTTTCTAATTCTCTGTAATTGTTTTCCATTTTTCCACCTGCTCATCATTTATTATACTATTATAGCAAACATATTTTAAAAATGCAACTAATTTTATACATTAAAGTATTGACAAATTTAAAAGTTGGCTGTATATTTATATATAACAACGATTTTTCGTTGTAATTTTTTATTGATCGGAGAAGAAACCTATGAAAAAAGTTAGTAAACTCATTGCGTTACTGCTTTGTGCAGTAATGACAGCAGGTTGCTTTGCTTCCTGCGGCGAAACAGCAAGCACTACCTTCAAAATCGGCGGTATCGGCCCGCTCACAGGCGGTGCTGCACAGTACGGTTTATCAGTTAAGCAGGGCGCACAGCTTGCAGTTGATGAAATCAACGCAGCAGGCGGTGTCAACGGCGTCAAGCTCGAACTGAACTTCCAGGACGATGAACACGATGCACAGAAAGCAATCAACGCATACGGTATCATCAAAGACTGGGGCGCACACGTTATTGTAGGTACAGTTACCTCTAACCCCTGTATCTCAGTTGTAAGTCTTTCATCGCAGGACAATATGTTCCAAATCACTCCCTCAGGCTCAGCAGTTGAATGTATTTCGGGCGACAACGCATTCCGCGTATGTTTCTCTGACCCGAACCAAGGTGCTGCATCTGCAAAGTACATCGCAGAAAACAAGCTCGCAACAAAAGTTGCTGTAATTTACAACAGCGGCGATGCTTATTCAAGCGGTATTTACAAGACTTTTAAAACAGAAGCGGCTACACAAAATCTTGAAATCGTTTCAGAACAGACTTTCACAGATTCCAACAACACTGACTTTAACACACAGTTGCAGAAGATCAAGGAATCAGGTGCAGACCTTGTATTCCTCCCGATTTATTCTGAACAGGCTGCAATGATCCTCCAGCAAGCAAACAAGGCAGGTCTTACAACCAAATACTTCGGTTGCGACGGTCTTGACGGCACTATCGACAAGCTTGATGACGCATCTCTTGCTGAAGGCGTAATGCTCCTCACTCCGTTTGCAGCAGATGCTGAAGACGAAAAGTCAAAGGCATTTACAGCCGCATACAAGGCTGCTTACAACGCAATCCCCGACCAGTTCGCCGCTGACGGTTACGATGCAGTTTACACCGTAAAAGCTGCTCTTGAAAATGCAGGCGTATCTGATCCGTCCATCGGTTATTCAGAACTTTGCGATTTATTAAAGGATGCAATGACTAAAATCACAGTTGAAGGCGTTACAGGTACAATGACTTGGAACGCTGAAGGCGAGCCGACAAAAGATCCTAAGGCAATGGTGATCAAAGACGGCGCATACAAAGCAATGTAATTAAACATAAATCCCGTACCGCACAGGTGCGGGATTTTTCATTATAAAAAATCTTAAATTTAATTCAAAAAATGCTTGACAATCTGGCAAAATAAATGTATAATATTTAAGCCGCATATTGTGGGCATTCAAGTGAGGTAACTCCGCCCAGGCAATAGCGAGTCTAAAAAAGGTAGGTAAATCAAATGTACGCAATTTTTGAAACCGGCGGAAAACAGTACAAAGTATCTGTTGGCGACACCGTATTTGTCGAAAAACTCGTAGCAGAAGAAGAGTCAGAAGTAGTATTCGATAAAGTTCTTTGTGTCGGCGGAGACGAATTCAAGGTAGGTGCTCCTTATGTTGACGCTAAAGTTACTGCAAAGGTAGCAAAGCAGGGCAAGGGCAAGAAACTCACAGTTTTCACTTACAAGCCCAAGAAGAGCGAGAAACGCAAACTCGGTCACAGACAGCCGTATACCAAGCTCGAAATCGTTTCTATTGGCTAATTTATCATTATGATAAACGTTGTTTTTTACTTAAAAAACGACAATCTATCGGGGTTTGAGCTTTCAGGTCACGCAACTGTCAATGAATACGATGAAAACGGCAGACTTGTCTGCGCATATGTATCAAGCAGTGCGATTATGACTGCGAACACCGTCAGCGAAATCATCTGTGACAAAGCAGATATACAGTGTGACGACGGTTATTTGAAAATGATATGTCAAGACCTCTCTCGTTGCGAAGATATTTTGCAAGGGTTCAGGCTTCATATCACAGAAACTCAAAAAGAATATCCCGAAATAATTAAAATTTCAACTCACAAAGAATAAATATGAAAGGAAAGTGTACACTATGATCCGTGTTAACATTCAACTCTTTGCTCATAAAAAAGGTATGGGTTCGACCAAAAACGGTAGAGATTCTGAGTCAAAAAGACTTGGCCCGAAGAGAGCAGACGGTCAGTTCGTACTCGCAGGTAATATCCTCGTAAGACAGAGAGGTACTCACTTCCATCCGGGTACTAACGTCGGCAAAGGCTCTGATGATACACTGTTCGCTAAAGTAGACGGTACAGTTAAATTTGAGCAGTTTGGCGCAGGCCGTAAGAGAGTCAGCGTATACGCTGAACAGTAAGTTCTAATGTAAACCCGGTCGGATTTTGGCCGGGTTTATTTTATGAAACGAGGTAAAATTTATGTTTATTGATACCGCGAAAATATATGTAAAAGCGGGCACAGGCGGTAACGGTGCGGTAACTTTCCACCGTGAAAAATACGTTGCAAACGGCGGTCCTGACGGCGGTGACGGCGGTCGTGGCGGCGATATTATCTTTGTCGCCGACTCAAATTTATCCACGCTCGCCGATTTCAGATACAAACGCAAGTACCGTGCGCAAGACGGCGCGTCAGGCGGCGCAAACAAATGCACAGGCAAAAGCGGTGAGAATACCGTCATCAAAGTGCCGCTGGGCACCGTTGTTAAAGATGAGGAAACCGGCAGAATTATCGCAGATTTATCAGACGAAACTCCCGTGACCATCGCAAAAGGCGGCAGAGGCGGCTGGGGTAACACCCATTTCAAATCGTCCACCCGACAAATTCCGCGTTTTTCAAAAGCGGGCACTCCGGGTGAAGAGCGCAATCTCATCCTCGAACTCAAATTGCTTGCGGATGTCGGTCTGCTCGGCTACCCGAATGTCGGTAAATCCACATTCATTTCGGTTGTATCCGAGGCGAAGCCGAAAATCGCAAACTATCATTTCACCACACTCACCCCCGTTTTAGGTGTTGTCAGACTTGACGAAGAACGCTCATTTGTGCTTGCAGACATCCCCGGCGTTATTGAAGGTGCGGGCGAGGGTGTCGGTCTGGGACACGAGTTTTTGCGTCATATCGAGCGATGCCGGCTGATTATCCACGTTGTCGATGTTTCGGGCAGTGAGGGGCGTGATGCAATCACCGATTTTGAAACAATCAACGCTGAACTCAAAACTTTCAGCGAAGAACTGACTACCCGACCGCAAATCGTGGTTGCAAACAAGATCGATATGGCAACCGACGAACAACTTGAGAAGTTCCGCACATACATTCAAAATCAAGGACTTCCCTACTTTGAGGCTTGTGCGGCGATTGCTGAGGGTACACAGGAAATCATCAATTTTGTTGGCTCAGAGCTTGCAAAACTGCCACCGATGGTGCGCTACCAAGCAGAGCCCGAACCCGAAATCGAAGTTAATAACAGTCGCAAATTTGAGATAAACAAACTCGATGATGACCTTTACGAAGTTGTTGCGGATTGGCTGATTCCCGTAATGAACAACACAAACCCGAACGACTACGAGTCACTTCAATATTTCCAGCGTGTGCTGATTAAATCGGGCATTATCGACGGTCTTCGCAAGGCAGGTATACACGAAGGCGATACCGTCACCATCTACGATTTTGAGTTTGACTTTGTAAATTAAGGTGAATTTAATGAGATTATTAAACGACGAATGTTCACCTAAAATGATGTCAACGCAGTCGCTGAGTTTCATCGGCGACTGCGTATACAGTCTGCTTGTGCGAGAAAGATTATGCTGTGAGGGCATATCAAAAAGCGGAAAATTACATTCATTATCTGCAAAAAAAGTTAAAGCACAGGCGCAGGCGCGTGACTTCAAATTGATTGAACATATGCTCACTGACTCAGAACTTGCCGTTTATAAACGCGGCAGAAACGCATATAATAATAACACACCAAAAACTGCAACCGGCGGCGAATATCACAGTGCTACCGGTGTTGAAGCGTTGTTCGGGTATCTCTACTTAAACGGCGAAAACGACCGTATTCGTGAACTTTTCGATGTGATGTGGCAATCCGGAATTGAGTAAATTAAAACTCCCTGTACATATTTTCACAGGGGGTTTTTATGTTTTTTAAATATATAAAAATGATACTGTCGGCGTTCGTTGCGGCATTTGGTATTGCGGTATTTTTAGTGCCGAACAAAATCGCCGCAGGCGGATTTTCGGGTGCGGCAACACTCATTTATCACTACACAGGATTGCCTGTGGGCCTTACAATGCTGGCTTTGAACATTCCCGTTCTATATTTAGGCTACCGAAAACTCGGATTGAAATTCATTATAAATTCAGTCATCTGCACGGTTGCAATGTCGGTATTTTTGGATGTAATCCCGCAAATTCTGCCGATATATTCGGGAGATAAGATGCTCGCTTGTGTCTTCGGCGGTGCGATTACGGGTGCAGGGCTCGGTTTTGTATTTTTATCGGGCGCGACCACGGGCGGTGTTGATATTATTGCCAAACTCACGCATATGAAACTGCCACATCTATCAATCGGCAGGCTTATGCTTTGCGCTGACGGTATTATTATTGCCCTGTCAGCATTAGTTTACGGCACAATCGAGAGTGCACTGTATGCGGCAATCGCGATTTTTGCGCAGTCAACGGTAATCGACCGCTTAATTTACGGAGCTGACAAGGGTAAAATCTATTTGATAAATTCAAAAAAATCCGATGAAATTGCAAATAAAATCCTCACTTCTCTCAATCGCGGAGTGACTAAAATCCACGCAACCGGAGCGTACAGCAAAAGTGAAACCGGACTTTTAATGTGTGCGGTGCGACCGTTTGAGTCAGCGCATATGACAAGGCTTGTTCGCAGTGTTGACCCCGACGCATTTACGCTGACATTAGAGGCAAAAGAAATTTTGGGACTCGGATTTAAAACCAAAACTTAAAAAATGTTGATTTTACAACCGATTGATTGTATAATTCTTATATAAGTACCACTTTTCTGCGACTTTCGCTAAAGAGAAATATAGTTTTATCTTATTAAAGATTTTTTAATAATGAATTTTTATTGAATGTCGGGATCGCGCCCGACAGCGCGGTTACTTTTTATGTGAAAAAGTAACCAAAAGCACACAAA
>JAXJSX010000199.1:0-9693 GCA_036309925.1 Acutalibacteraceae bacterium
GAGCATATCAATGTTACCGATTGTGGAATAAAATACGCCAAAGTATTTATCGGTGAACATTGTGCCTTCAGGGTACAATGAAAATGCGTTGATGCCGAAAAGTTGTACAACTGCGATAACATTCATTAAAATAAGTATTACAGCTATTAAGTAAATGTAGAATTTATCAAATCTTGCAAACGCACAAACCCCTAAGAACACCAAGGCGTAGAGCAGTTGGATTAGCATCCCCTCGCATCTGCCGTTGACCGTCCACACACCACTGCCTTGATAGGGTGAGAACAATGCGCTGACTAATTGAACAATCACAAAGCCTATGAAAAACCACACCGTAACCGATATGTTTTTAATGAAGTCTTTGAATTTGAAACTTTCCTTGCCGGTAAGCCTTGTGAACGCCGTCATTACTGATATTACTGCCGCGACTACTGTTATTAAAATGAAGTTGGTCATTTTAAAACTTGTCAGTCCGCCGTAACTTGCGATTGCAAGCGGAAAATATCCAAACAGTGCAATTAAGTAAAAGGTGACTATGGTGGATACTGTTGGATTTTTAAGATCTATTTTCATTTGAACTTACCGCCTTTTTGCGTTTGTGCTTTTTACCCGACAAAAGTGATTTCGCACCTATTATTATAATGAAAGACATAACAAGTGCGCACACTACAATCACAAGCGTTGTTACAACTTGCGAAATTGAATTTTGGTTGAGGCTGTCTTTGAGTCCGAGTACATCGATTTGAAATGTTTTGAGAATTTGCTCGCTGTCTGCAATCTCTTTTTCAGTAGGGATTGCCTGTGGCATATATGCGGTGACTTCGTAAAAATCGCCGCCTACAACGGTTACATAACTTAAATAACTGTACCCGTCCGTAGATGAGCCGACACGGGCAAGTATGCGGATAAATTCGTAGCCGTCAACCGTTACATTCCCGGGTTCGCACAGAAAGGTATGACCGTTTTTGGAAAGTTCGGCTTTATATTTGCTCTCAAAAGTCTTTCGGCTGTTTTCATTTACCAAAGTGTAATTCTTTATCGACTCTGAAAGCCTGTCGGTTGCGGTGTACACAGTCAGTTCAATTTGACTGACAGGATTGACAGCGTCAATAATCACGCCGTTTTCAAGCCGTTGTGATATTCTGTCTGACAGTTCATCGTCAGATGTGACTTGACTCTCACTATTATATATAACGTAATCATCGCTTATATCGAGATTGATTATAAACCGCTCATCGCTGTATGTGTATGCAAGTGCTGATGTGAAATTCATCATACAAAAGGAAAAGCAAAGCAACATTGAAATTATTGTCTTATGTATTTTCATAACTTACCTCCCTTTTAACTATCTATTTAATTATACCATATCACGCTAAAAAATTCAAGAAATTTAGTATTCCACATCAAAAATGTTGATTTTTCTTGCATACTTTGCATATTTATTCGTAATCTTTGCATAAAATTTCAAAAAAGTATGCGAAAGGGGGTTGATTTTTTGAAAATAGTGTGTATAATAAATATATAAATATAACAAAAAGTTGAAAGGACGGTCATTACAATGGCTAAAAAGGAAATTAAAAAGGTAGTACTTGCATATTCAGGCGGTCTTGATACATCCATCATCATTCCGTGGTTAAAAGAGAACTACAACAACTGTGAAGTTGTTTGTGTATCAGGCGATGTCGGACAGGGCACAGAACTTGACGGTCTTGAAGAAAAGGCAATCAAAACAGGTGCATCCAAACTTTACATTGAAGATTTAACAAAAGAATTCATTGAAGATTATGTATATCCCACATTAAAAGCAGGTGCTGTATACGAAGGTGACTATTTACTCGGTACATCATTTGCTCGCCCGATTATTGCAAAGAGAATTGTTGAAATCGCTATTGCAGAAGGCGCAGACGCTATCTGCCACGGTTGCACAGGTAAAGGTAACGACCAGGTTCGTTTTGAACTTGCAATCAAAGCATTCGCTCCTGATATGGAAATCATCGCTCCGTGGAGAGTTTGGGATTTGAAATCTCGTGAAGAAGAAATTGAATATGCAGAAGCACACAACATCCCGCTTAAAATCAACCGTGAAACCAACTATTCAAAAGACAAGAACCTCTGGCACTTATCTCACGAAGGTCTTGATCTTGAGGATCCCGCAAATGAGCCGATGTACAACAAACCCGGTTTCCTTGAAATGGGTGTATCTCCCGAAATGGCACCCGATGAGCCTACATATGTTACAATCTCGTTTGAAAAAGGTGTACCTGTTGCTGTTGACGGCAAAAAGATGGACGGCGTTGAAATGGTTACAACCTTAAACAAACTCGGCGGTGAAAACGGTATCGGTCTTGCTGACCTCGTTGAAAACCGTTTGGTTGGTATGAAATCAAGAGGTGTATACGAAACTCCCGGCGGTACAATTCTCTACCGTGCTCACCAGGTACTCGAAACACTTTGCCTTGACAGAGAAACACAGCATTATAAAGAACTCATCTCCAAAAAATATGCTGACATCGTTTACTTCGGTCAGTGGTTTACACCTTTGAGAGAAGCACTCGACGCATTCGTTGATAAAACACAGGAAACTGTTACAGGTGATGTTAAACTCAAACTCTACAAAGGCAACATCATCAACGCAGGTACCACTTCACCGTATTCACTTTACGACCCCGAAGTTGCAACATTCGACGAAGACGATGTTTACGACCAGGCTGATTCAGCAGGCTTTATCAATCTGTTTGGTTTGCCCATCAAAGTTAAAGCAAAACTCGAACAGAAGTGGGACAACAAATAATTTTAATATTTTGCAAAGCCGGGGACTCCTCGGCTTATGCTTGTTTTTAGAAAGGTACGAATTTTCAATATGAAACTGTGGGCAGGACGCTTTAAAAGCGAAATTGACAAGAAAACCAACGATTTTAATTCATCTATTCCGTTTGATAAAAGAATGATCAAAGAGGACATAACAGGCTCAATGGCACACGCTATGATGCTCGGTCAGCAAGGTATCATCACTCCCGCTGAAAGTGATAATATTATTGCAGGGCTTGAGGGTATTTTAAACGATATTCAGTCGGGTGCGCTCGAAATTGATATGACTGCTGAAGATGTACATACCTTTGTTGAAGGGGAACTTACCCGCAGAATCGGGGACGACGGTAAGCGTCTGCACACTGCCCGTTCGAGAAACGACCAGGTCGCACTTGATATTCGTCTTTATCTTTTGTCTAAGTGTGATGAAATATCAAATTCCGTCCGCAATTTGCTCACAGTTATCTTAGATAAGGCTGAAGAATATGCCGACACCGTTATGCCCGGTTACACTCACTTGCAAAGGGCGCAACCGATCACATTTGGCCATCATTTAATGGCATATGCTCAGATGTTTTACCGCGACCTTCAGCGGCTTTCGGATTGCAGAAAGCGTATGAACATTTCCCCGCTCGGTTCAGGTGCGCTTGCAGGCACTACATATCCGCTTGACAGAATGGCTGTCGCTGAAAAACTCGGTATGACAGATGTTACTGCAAACTCGCTCGACGGTGTATCCGACCGTGATTTTATTGTTGAACTTATGAGCGCAATTTCGCTGATTATGGTGCATTTATCTCGTTTCTCAGAAGAAGTGATTATGTGGTGCTCTTGGGAATTCAAATTCATCGAGCTTGATGATGCGTTTTCGACAGGTTCATCAATTATGCCACAGAAGAAAAATCCGGATATTGCAGAACTCGTGCGCGGTAAATCGGGCAGAGTTTTTGGTGATTTAGTTGCAATGCTCACCGCTTTAAAAGGTCTCCCGCTCGCATATAACAAAGATATGCAGGAGGACAAAGAAGCGGTATTTGATGCGGTTGACACAGTGCTTATCTGCGTTGATACATTTGCTGCAATGCTCGATACAATCAAGGTTTATAAAGAAAATATGCGTTTAGCGGCGGCGAAAGGCTTTATCAACGCTACCGACTGTGCAGATTATCTTGTATATAAGGGATTGCCGTTCCGTGACGCTTATAAGGCGGTCGGCACATTAGTTGCGCTTTGCATCGACAAAGGCGAAACGCTCGAAAGTCTGCCGATTGCCGAATATAAGGCAGTTTGCGACATCTTCGATGATGATGTATATGATGCTATCTCGCTGGATAATTGCGTTATGAAAAGAACCGTCAAGGGCGGTCCCGCACCCGATTGTGTGCGTGAAGAAATTAAAATTTTGAGAGGTAAATTGAAATGAAAATAAAGACCGCAATCGTCGGTGCAACAGGTTATGCAGGCGTAGAACTCGTTCGACTTCTCTATTCCCACCCGAACGCTGAAATTTCAGCAGTAAGTTCAAAGAGTTTTGAAAATATGCAGTTATCCGAAGTTTATCCTTCGTATAAAGGTTTTTGCGATCTTGTTTGCGAAAATCAATCGGATATTATCGACAAAGCAGATGTTGTTTTTGCCGCTCTTCCCCACGGCTTATCAGAGCCGATGGCAAAAGAGTGTTTGGATAAGGGTGTTAAGTTTATTGACCTGGGCGCAGATTTCCGTCTTTACGATGAAAACGAATACACTCAGTGGTACGGCAAAAATTTCGACTGCCCCGAAATACATAAGAACGCACAGTATATAATCCCCGAACTGTTCCGCGACAGATTTGAAAAAGATACTGTATCAATTATCGCAAATCCCGGATGCTACCCGACATCCATCACGCTCGGTTTAGCACCCGCTTTAAAAAATAATTTAATTCACACCGACCCGATTATGATTGACTCAAAATCAGGCGTTACAGGTGCCGGCAGAGGTTTATCACAGACCACCCATTACCCCGATTGCAACGAAGCATTCTCGCCTTATAAGGCAGGCGTACACCGTCACACCCCCGAAATTGAGCAGAATTTATCTGCCATTGCAGGTACAGACATCAAAGTTACATTTGTTCCGCATTTACTCCCCGTAAACCGTGGAATTGTGTCCACAATGTACACTCGACTTTGCGACGGTGTAAGCGAAGAGGATGTTTTCAAAGCATACGAAGAAATGTACAAAAACGAACCGTTTGTGCGTGTACTCAAAAAGGGTGCATACGCAAATCTCAAAAATGTGAAATTCACAAATATGTGCGATATTTCTTTGCATATTGACAATCGCACTAACACACTCATTGTAGTGTCAACTATTGATAATATGGTAAAAGGTGCGGCAGGACAGGCAATTCAGAATATGAATTTGATGTTTGGTCTAAAGGAAACGACAGGTCTTGATTTTGTTCCGCCCGCATTCTAATAGGAGAGTAGTATGAAGTTTATTGACGGCGGCATTTGTGCCGCAAAAGGATTTAAAGCCGGCGGTATTCATTGCGGAATACGCAAGAATAAATCCAAAAAGGATTTAGCGGCGTATGTCTGCGAGGTTAAATGTACTGCGGCATCCACCCACACACAGAATTTAGTTAAAGGCGCACCGAATACCGTGACAGCGCAAAATTTATCCGACGGGCACGCTCAAGCGATGATCTGCAACAGCGGTATTGCTAACACTTGTGCGGCTGACGGCATTGAAAAAGCCGAGAAAATGTGCGAACTTATCGCAAATAAATTAAATGTTGACAAAACCGACATCGTTGTGGCATCAACAGGTGTTATCGGCCCGTCCATTGATTTAGAGCCAATCGAAAACGGTTTGGATGAACTCGTTTCCGGCTTATCTGAAAACGGCAATACCGATGCTGCTGAAGCGATTATGACGACTGACACAATATCAAAGCAGGTTGCAGTTGAATTTACACTCGGTGGTAAAGTCTGCTGTATCGGCGGTATGGCTAAGGGCAGCGGTATGATTATGCCAAATATGGCAACTATGCTCTGCTTTTTAACAAGCGATGCTTGTATCAGCCCGGAAATGTTATATTGTGCGCTCAAAAGCGTTGTTGACGATACATTCAATATGGTTTCGGTTGACGGTGATACCTCAACAAACGATATGTGCTCGATTTTATGTTCGGGACTGTGTGAAAATAAAGAAATCACCGATTTCGGTGAAGATTACGACACCTTTAAAAACGCACTTTTTGAAGTTTTGCGTAAATTGTCGAAGATGATTGCCGCAGACGGCGAAGGTGCTACAAAACTGATTGAGTGTAATGTCAGCGGTGCTATTGACACAAAATCCGCAAAAACAGTTGCAAAATCGGTCATCAATTCTTCCCTTTTGAAAGCGGCGATTTTCGGCGCTGATGCAAACTGGGGCCGTGTGCTGTGCGCTATCGGTTACTCAGGTGCAGATGTTGATGTAAGCAAAATTTTTGTTGATTTTGAGTCTATTGCGGGCACAGTCACTGTTTGCGAAAACGGTGCGGGAATTGAAGTGGATGAAGAATTTGCAACCGCTGTTCTTTCCGAAAAAGAGATTAAAATCAACATCACGCTCGGTGACGGTGAGGGCAGTGCTACCGCCTGGGGTTGCGACCTTACCTACGATTATGTTAAAATAAACGGCGATTACCGCAGTTAAGGGGATAAAATATGAACAATATTTCAAATTCAGACCGTGCAACCGTATTGGTGCAAGCATTGCCTTATATCCGCGATTTATACGGTAAAACGGTGGTAATTAAATACGGCGGTAACGCGATGGTTAATGAAGAGTTAAAACAGGCTGTTATGACTGACATTGTGTTGCTTTCACTTGTGGGCATCAGAGTCGTTTTAGTCCACGGCGGCGGCCCTGAGATCAACGCTATGCTCGATAAAACCGGCAAGGAAAGCAAATTCATCGGCGGCCTGCGTTATACCGATAAAGAAACAATGGACATCGTTCAGATGGTGCTTGCGGGTAAAGTCAACAAAGATTTAGTCCGCTTACTCGGTCAAAACGGCGGCAAGGCTATCGGTCTTTGCGGTCTTGATGCAAACATTTTGCAGGCACACAAATTCAGTACCGGCACAGATTTAGGTTATGTCGGCGAAGTCGATTCTGTTAATGTTCAGCCGATAAACGATATGCTCGACAACGGATATATCCCTGTTATTTCAACTATTGCGGGCGGTGCGGATGTATATAACATCAACGCAGATACAGCCGCTGCGAAAATTGCGGCTGAAATTCACGCAGAAAAACTCATCTTAATGACAGACATTCGCGGTCTGTTACGCAATAAGGACGACGAAAGCACACTCATTGATGTGGTACACGTCAGCGATGTTAAAATGTTAAAAGCACAGGGCATCATTTCAGGAGGTATGATTCCTAAAATTGATTGCTGTGTTGAGGCGGTACGCAGAGGTGTATCGCGTGCTCATATTATCGACGGCAGAATCCCCAATTCGATTTTGATTGAAATGCTGTCGGATAAGGGCGTAGGCACAATGTTTCTGTAAGGTGGAGAAAATATGAATTTTGAACAAATAAAAACGCTTGATGAAAATTCAGCGATGGGTACATATGCGCGTTTTCCTCTTGCGATTGTGAGCGGTAAAGGTGCAAAGGCGTACAGTGCGGACGGTAAAGAATACATTGATTTTACATCCGGCATTGGCGTGAACAGTCTGGGTTACTGCGATGACGGTTATGTTAATGCGGTATCAGAGCAACTTCATACGCTCACCCACATCAGCAATCTTTACTACAATCCCGCAACTGTTTCTTTGACAAGCAAACTCACATCTTCAACTAAAATGGCTCGTGCATTTATGGCAAATTCGGGCGCAGAGGCTAATGAGTGTATGATAAAACTGTGCAGAAAGTACAGTTTTGATAAATACGGCGAGGGCAGAAATGTAATTGTAACTTTAATCAATTCTTTTCACGGCAGAACAATGAACACGCTGACCGCTTGCGGACAACAGGTGCTTCATCCCGACTGTTTTGCGCCGTATGCAGACGGTTTTCGTTATGTAAAAGCCGGCGATTTCGATGAATTTGAGTCTGCTTGTGCTGATAACAAGGTTTGCGCTGTAATTATGGAAACCATACAGGGCGAGGGCGGTGTAATTCCTCTTGATAAGGAATTTGTAAATAAAGTGGTATCGTTCGCAAATGAACACGACATCCTTGTAGCAGTGGACGATGTCCAAGCGGGTATCGGAAGAACAGGCAAGTTGATGTCCTATGAGCATTACGGTATCACACCCGACTGCGTATCGCTCGCAAAAGGTCTGGGCGGCGGACTGCCGATTGGTGCGTGTCTTTGCTCTGACAAACTCAAAGGCGTTATGACTCCCGGTACGCACGGCTCGACTTTCGGCGGTAATCCCGTTGTTTGCGCAGGTGCTGAATATGTATTATCGGTTGTGAACAATGAAAGTTTCTTACACGATGTCGCTGAAAAAGGCGAATATATAAGAGAAAAAATCTCAACTTTTAAAAATGTTAAATCGGTGCGCGGAAGAGGTCTTATGATCGGCATTGAAGTACAGGATAAAATCGGTGCGGATATTGTAAAAGAGTGCTTAAAGCACGGACTTATCACACTCACCGCGAAAACGCTTGTGCGTCTGCTCCCGCCGCTTAATATTTCATATGAAGAGATTGACCGCGGTCTTGAAATTTTGAAACAAGCAATCGAACAATAAGGAGATTTTTATGAAACATTTACTTACAATTATGGATTTATCCAAAGAGGAAATTCTCGATATTTTAAATCTTGCAGATCAACTTAAATACGAGAAGAAAAACGGAATCGAGCATCATCATTTAAAGGGAAAATCGCTTGGTATGATTTTTATGAAATCGTCCACCCGTACCCGTATTTCGTTTGAAGTCGGTATGTATGAACTCGGCGGTCAGGCATTGTTCTTATCTCCCCGTGACCTTCAAATCGGCAGAGGCGAACCGCTCGAAGATACCGCACGTGTACTCTCCCGTTTCCTTGACGGTATTATGATTCGTACTTTCGATCAAGCCGAAGTTGAAGGACTCGCAACTCACGGCAGTATCCCGATTATCAACGGTCTGACTGACTATTCACATCCGTGTCAAATTCTCGCTGACCTTATGACAATACGCGAGTTCAAGGGTAAACTTGAGGGACTGAAAATGTGCTTTATCGGTGACGGTAACAATATGATGAACTCGCTTATCGTCGGCGGTATCAAAACAGGTATGAATGTCAGCGTTGCTTGCCCGAAGGGTTACGAGCCGCCGCAAAATATCATTGATTTCGGTAATGAATCGGGTAGATTTGAGATGTTCACCAACCCGAAAGACGCCGCTAAAGATGCTGATATTGTTATTACTGATGTTTGGGCGTCGATGGGACAGGAAGATGAAAAGGCAATCCGTGAGAAAGCGTTTGCAGGTTACTGTGTGGATGCTGATTTGATGAGCGTTGCAAAATCGGATGCAATGGTACTGCATTGCTTGCCTGCGCACAGAGGCGAAGAAATTTCAGCAGATGTGCTTGAAGCGCACGCAAATGAAATCTTTGAAGAAGCAGAAAACCGTTTACACGCACAAAAAGCGGTTATGGTGAAATTGATGAAGTAAAAGTAAAAGAACTTTCTGAAAATCAGAAAGTTCTTTTTTTCAAACGCGTTTTTTTCAGACGCGTAATTTACACTGATTAAAATTATAGCTTAGCCTTCGGCCTCGCGTTGGGGTTTGATATTATTGAACCTTTTGGCTTGTACAAATTTTTTCGCGCTCGCGTTGGGGTTTGATGTTATTGAATCTTTTGGCTTGTACAAATTTTAGTTAAGCATTAGTTTGATA
>JAXJSX010000200.1:0-1749 GCA_036309925.1 Acutalibacteraceae bacterium
GTTTGCAATATCACTTTACCTGCCGAGAAAAATACTCTTTATTTTCGGCGAGTATTTACTTTTCTCAAAGTACGTAACCCACTATGACACTTTCACAATCCGAAAGTATCATTTCTCTTATAAAAGGAAAAGGGAGACAACTTCTTTACGAAGTGTCTCCTTTCGGGTGCGTTTTTACTTTGCAAATATCGCTCAGTTACTGTTTTTAAGTCTGTCCATATATCCCTTGTACGCCTGCTCGGTTTTATTGTCGCCGAATTTGTAGTATTTCTTATCTTTCAGTTCATCGGGTAGGTACTGTTGAGGAATATAGTGGTTTTTATAGTCGTGGGGGTATTTATAGAACTGTCCGGGATTGAGATTATCCGCACCGTCGCAATGTTTATTTTGGAGTGTACGCGGGATAGGGCCGTCAAAACCCTTCTCGATATCCGACATTGCCTCATTTATTGCTGAATATGCAGAGTTTGATTTAGGCGAGATTGCAACCATAATCGTTGCATCCGCAAGCGGTATTCTTGCTTCGGGCAGACCGACTGCCATTGCAATATCCACACAAGACTTTACAATCGGGATAATATTCGGGTTTGCAAGTCCGACATCTTCGCACGCACAGACCATAAGCCGTCGGCACGCTGAGATTAAGTCGCCTGCTGTCAGCAGTCTGCCCAGATAATGTATAGCGGCATCGGGATCAGACCCGCGCATTGATTTTTGGTATGCGGACATTATATCGTAATGCTCATCGCCTATTTTATCGTATTTACTCGCACTCATCTGCGACACACTTCGGGCGATGTCGCAAGTGACGGTACGGCAATCCTCATCTATAAGTGCGCCTAAAACGCAGGTTTCAACGGCGTTCAGAGCCTTTCGTACATCCCCGCCTGAACGCATAGAAATGATGTTTTCAACTCCGCTTTCGATTACAATTTTATCGTCGTACTGCGTTTTCATATATTCAAAGCCACGATGGATAGCGGGCAATAGTTCATCAGCAGATACAGGCTTAAACTCGAACACGGTACTGCGGGATAAAATCGCGCCATAGACATAAAAATATGGGTTTTCTGTGGTGGAAGCAATCAAGGTAATTGCGCCGTTTTCGATAAATTCAAGCAAGGATTGCTGTTGTTTTTTATTAAGATACTGAATTTCATCTAAATATAAAAGCACGCCGTTTTGCCCGACTAATGTGTTAGTTTCGCTGATAATCGCACGGATGTCTGCGGTGGAGGCGGTTGTACCGTTGAGTTTATGTAAACGCATACCAGCACCGTTTGCGATAATTCGTGCAAGTGTGGTTTTACCTACACCGGGTGGACCGTAGAATATCATATTCGGGACTTTCCCGCTGTTTATAATGTTAATAAGCGGTTTATTTTCGCCGAGCAGATGTTTTTGCCCGACGATCTCGTTGATGCTTTTCGGGCGGAGTACATCCGCAAGTGGTGCAATCATAAAGTTTCCTCCTTCTTTCCAACGCGTAATTTACACTGATTAGAATTGTGGCTTAGCCTTCGGCCTCGCGTTGAAGTCTGTAGTTATTGAACCTTTTGGTTTGTGCGTTGTTTATTTTTAAACAAGCGATAATGTTGCGATTAGGTTAAAGTAATCACCACTTTCGCTTCAGCGAAAGGGCCGCCGCCCCTAAAGGGGGGTGGGGGTCGGCGGCGACTGTACTCCGCCGATGGTTGTGTGCAAATTACATATTACGAATGGGGCGTAACAATCTTCTTGAATCCCACA
>JAXJSX010000201.1:0-4587 GCA_036309925.1 Acutalibacteraceae bacterium
CCACCGAACATTTCACGATAATACGTAAGTTCTCCAGGAATGTTTTCGACATTATATACATTTATATATTTCTCAAGTTTTGATTCTACTGAAACATCCATATCTGCAAAGCTATTCCCATATTCCGATAACTTAAATGCTATCTGATACGAAAACCGTTCGCCTTTAAGTGCTGTAGCTCTTTCTGTTTCTTTAAAATCAGTAGTTGAATCAAGAAATACTTTTTCTAAAGAAGATATTTGTTTGATTTCAATTTCCACAATAGATTATTCTCCTTTGTATATTTTATATTCAGACCCCCGAAAAATCTGTTATTCCAATAATGTTTTCCGCTCATTGTAAACAGCGTTTTACATCTCTATGATGTATTATATCACATAATTATCAATTTTTCTATATAAAAATTAAAACAGTGGCAGCGCAAGTTTGACACTTTGCAAGACCGATTGGTGCGGGTGAGGACTGTAACTTTGAAATACAAATCCTATCAATACAATATTTATCGACTTTGAAGATTTATACTTGCAAAGTTCGCTGTAAAGATGTATAATAAAAAAATAAATATTGGAGTGTAAATGCGATGTTGAATAATGCAATTATTTTCGGGGATAGTTATTCCACTTTTGAAGGTTTCTTGCCTGAAGGATATGCAGCACACTATTCTGAAAAAAGGACAAATGACACCGATGTTATAAAAGTATCTGACACTTGGTGGCATCAGGTAGTTACGCAAGCGAATTTGAACCTTATTTTAAATGATAGTTGGTCCGGCTCGACCATTGGTTACACCGGATATGATAATGCAGATTGTTCTCAAACATCTTCTTTTATATATAGGCTTGACAAATTAACAAAAGAAGGCTTTTTTGAGAAAAATGAAATCAATACTGTTTTTGTATTCGGTGGAACAAACGACAGTTGGGCAAATGCACCGATCGGTACAATAAAATACGATGATTTCCAAAAGCAAGATTTGTATTCTGTGTTACCTGCAATATGCTATTTTTTCAAAACACTAAAAAGCGTACTTCCAAAAGCAGACATTTATTGTATGATAAATACCGAATTAAAACCGGAAATTGCCGATTGTTTTAAAAAGGCCTGTAAAAAATACGGTATAACCAAAATCACCTTTGACCAAATTGATAAAACATGCGGTCATCCTACCGTCAAAGGTATGAAAGTAATAAAAGACAGTGTTTTAAACATTCTAAAAAGATAATAATGTAGGTTTGTCAATGATGCGTTACACATTTTTTAGAAAACCTCGCCGAAATTGACAAGATTTTTTTAATATAGTATAATGTAATTATGCTTTGAAACGGGGTGAGATAATGCGGCGGGTTATGACTGTTTTTGGTTTCGGACTAATGCTCGTCTGCGTTCTCGCTCTGACTTTTGGCACGAATTTTTCAATAATACTCGGTTGTATCGGGGTTATATTCATTGCGCTTCAAATAATAATTAAAAACCACTTTTTCAATCCGCATTTACTCTGTATTGCGGTGATTTTTACAGTCGCATCAATTATATGTACAAGCAGTTTATACTTTCAACTTGAACCGTGCAAACAACTTGATAATAAATCAGCAGACATCACCGCACAGCTGATCGACAATCCCGAAATACGCGACGGAATTTGTGAATACACCTTTAAAACTCTTACAATCAACGGCAATAAGAAAAACTTAAAATTTACCATTTATTTTTCGGAGCCGATTGACATCTCGCCCTACGATGAAATGTCGGCTGATGCACATTTTCAACTCAACGAAAGCGGCAAGCACTATGACTGGGCAGACGGCGTAATGCTACATGCGAGCGTACACGAATATGCGATTACCAAAGTAGCCGACAAGCCGTTTCACTATCAAATTTTAAGGCTCAGGCAGTACATTCACGACAGGCTGTATGAAGTGTGCAACACTGAAACTGCGTCAACAATTTGCGCACTCGTTCTCAACGACAAATCCGGACTTGACAGTGATACAATTTCAGCGTTCAGCGCACTCGGTCTGGCACATGCGATGGCGGTATCGGGTATGCACGTTGCGATAATCTGCTCTGCACTCTTATCATTTCTCACATTGTTAAAAATCAAACCGCGTGTACGGTCGATCATCTGCATTATTGCTGTGCTGATATATCTATGTGCAGTCGGTTTTGCCTATTCGGCGGTGCGCTCGGGTGTGATGATAATCATAATGCTTTCTGCAAGCATCGCTCGGCGTAATGCAGACCCATTAAACTCACTTGGGTTTGCGTGTGCGATGCTAACGATAATCAACCCGTTTGCCGTTATTGACACCGGCTTTTTATTGTCGGTTACCGCAACTCTCGGTATGATATTGATGTTATCCCCGATGTTTCGTTTTTCAATAAAGTTATTTTCCAAATTCGGCAGGTTTAAAAAAGTCGCAAGCGCTGTATTAACACCGTTTTTACAATCAATATGCGCAATAATATTTACATTGCCTGTGATTTTTGCTACTTTCGGAACGTTATCCGTTATATCACCGCTGATGAATATTATCTGTGCGCCGCTCTTTTACATTGTGATTTGTTGCGGTGTACTTTTGATAATAACACTCCCCTTTCCGTTGATACCGAACTTTTTAGGAAATATTTTGAAATACCCCACAAGTCTATTGCTTAATATTATTAAATCGGCAGATGAAAAGTTTGATTTTAAAATATCGGTAAAAACAGATGAAATAGGATTGTGGATTGCGGGGTGCTTGTTGATTTTTGCGGTATGTGCAATTTTGTTTTCACAACGCAGGCTCAATTCACGCAGGATTTTGTGTATAGCATCGGTTTTGTGCATTATATCGCTGATACCCATTCAAATGGCATCGTACTTCTTTAATAAAAATGTAACTAAAGTTACCTTTCTTGATTGCGGAAACGGAGTTTGTGCGGTAATTGAGCAGGATGGTCAGTCGCTTGTATGCGGTGTACCCAAAAGTGCATCATACGATTTAGTGCAGTACGGCGGTACATCTAACATCACTAAGGCTGTATTTCCCGCCTTGAGTGACGATTATTATGAAGACACTGCGTATGTCTTACGAAGTTTAGGCGTTGACAGCATCACCGCAAATGATGATACTGCAAAATTTTACGAACTGTTAAATGCGCAAAACATACATGATGACACACAAACCGTTTTCGGAAGCATCACCGCTGAATACAAAAGCAATTCTGTTAAAATCGCTATTGATAACACTTCACTTTTGTTCTTGTCGAGCGAGAGTAACATTAGTGCGATGAGCGGTGCTTACAAGGCTTGCGATATTGTGGTGGTATCAAATGAAGTGCCTAATAATATAGACAGCATCAATGCAAGGGTTGCGATTGTTTGCACCGAGTATGATGATGCTTTAGCCGTAACAGATGATGTGTGCAGTTGTGCGGATGAATTTTATTTTACCGCCGGGCGTGGTGATATACTGTTGCTTACTCGCGGTAAATGTGATTTAAATTTAAAGAGAGAAAATTAGGGAGAAAAGTATGACAGATTTAATAAAAACTCTTGCAGAAGAATTAAAGCAAAGTGAAAAGCATATTGAAAATGTTATTACACTTATTGATGAGGGTAACACTATCCCGTTTATTGCGCGTTACCGCAAGGAAATGCACGGGTCGATGGATGATACCACATTGCGTGAATTGGACGAAAGATTAAAATATCTTCGTAATTTAGCACAAAGAAAAGAAGAGGTTAGAGGTTCTATTGAAAATCAAGGTAAACTTACCGATGAAATTTGTGCTCAACTCCAAAAGGCAAAGACACTTTCTGAAGTCGAAGATATTTATCGTCCTTACAAGCAAAAGCGTCGTACAAGAGCGACCGTCGCCAAAGAAAAAGGACTTGAACCGCTGGCGGAATTTTTGTTTAGTCAACCTGCCGACGATTTCGACATAAACACGCTGGCAAGCGAATATATCAACGAAGAAAAAGGCGTTGAAAATGTTGAACAGGCACTCGCAGGTGCGTCTGACATTATTGCGGAAATGGTTTCGGACTGCGCAAATATCCGCAAACTTCTGCGTGATTTAATTGAAAGACGGGGTTACATAAAGTCAACTGCCGCAAGTGACGAGGACTCAGTTTACAGGATTTACTACGATTTCAGTCAACCTGTTTCAAAAATGGCGGGACATCAGGTATTGGCAATCAATCGAGGAGAGAAGGAAGAATTTTTAAAGGTTTCGGTAGAAATCGAAGATGAATTAGCACTCAATGTTGTATTTTCTCAGGTAGTGAAAAACGGTTCAAATTCAACAGAACTTGTTAAAAATTCCGCTGAAGACGCATATCATCGTTTGATTGCTCCGTCACTTGAACGCGAAATTAGAAATATGCTGACTGAAAAAGCATCCGACGGTGCAATTCACAATTTCGCACTAAATCTTAAACCGCTTTTAATGCAACCGCCTGTTAAAGGTCACACAACAATGGGGCTTGACCCGGGATACCGTATGGGTTGCAAGGTTGCTGTTGTTGATGCGACAGGCAAGGTGCTTGACACTGCGGTGGTATATCCGACTCACAGCGAAAAGCATAAAAATCAAGCAATCGAC
>JAXJSX010000202.1:0-3101 GCA_036309925.1 Acutalibacteraceae bacterium
GTTGAGGTTTACGTTAAGGGTCCGGGTGCAGGCCGTGAAGCTGCAATCCGTGCTCTGCAGTCTGCTGGTCTCGAAGTCAGCATGATCAAGGACGTTACACCGATCCCGCACAACGGATGCCGTCCTCCGAAGAGAAGACGCGTATAATATAGGAGGAAAGAACACATGGCAAGATATACTGGTCCTGTATGCAGACTTTGCCGCAGAGAAGGCGAAAAGCTGTTCCTCAAAGGTGAACGCTGCTATTCAGATAAATGCTCAGTCGCTGTAAGAGCATATGCACCCGGTCAGCACGGTCAGGGTCGTAAAAAGAACAGCGAATATGCTACTCAGTTCAGAATGAAACAGAAGGCTAAACGTTTCTACGGTCTTTCAGAAAGCCAATTCCACAAATATTTTGTAGAGGCTGAAAGAAGACAGGGCATGACAGGTGCAAACCTTCTCCAAATTCTCGAAAGCCGTCTGGATAATGTTGTATATCGTCTTGGTTTTGCTTCTTCAAGAAACGAAGCAAGACAGCTCGTATTACACAACCATTTTGAATTAAACGGCAAAAAGGTCAATATTCCGTCAATCCTCCTCAAAGCAGGCGACACTATCACAATTAAGAGTGGCAGCCTCCAGAGCGAGAAAATCAAAGCAGTTCTTGAAACCAACGGTTCAAGACCTACTCCGAATTGGCTTGAGCGCATCGGCGACGGCAAAGCAGGTAAGGTTGTTTCTCTTCCGACTCGTGAAGAAATCGACGCACCTGTTGAAGAATCACTTATCGTCGAGTTGTATTCAAAATAATCCACTATTTGTTTTTGAGATATTTCGGGCGGCTTTTGCCGTCCGGATAAACGAACTATGCAGACGGCTATTCTATCCGCCTGTAACACCGCAGTAGCACTGCGAAAAACAAGGAGGGTTTTTAATGATTGAAATCGAGAAGCCCAGAATTGAGGCTGTTGATCTTGCAGCCGACGGTTCTTACGGTAAATTCACGATTGAACCGCTTGAGCGTGGATACGGTATCACTCTCGGTAACAGTTTAAGACGCGTACTGCTTTCGTCTCTTCCGGGCGTCGCAGTAACATCCATTAAGATTGATGGTGTTGTACACGAATTTACAACTGTACCCGGCGTCAAAGAAGATGTTACAGAGATGGTACTAAACATCAAAGGTATTACCGCAAAAATTCACGGAGACAGTCCGAAAGTTTGCTACATCGAGGCTGAAGGCCCCTGTGAAGTTACCGCAGGCTCTATTAAATGTGATTCAGAGGTTGAAATTCTCAACCCCGATTTACACATTGCAACTTTGTCTGATAAAGGCAAGTTGTTTATGGAACTCACACTCGACAAAGGCCGCGGATATGTTTCTGCTGAAAAGAATAAACAGGCTAAACCGGTTGTCGGAGTAATTCCGGTCGACTCGATTTACACACCTGTTCTCAAAGTAAATTATTACACAGAGAATACCCGTGTCGGACAGATTACCGACTATGATAAACTTGCAATCGAAGTTTGGACCAATGGTACAATTTCTGCAAGAGAAGCGGTATCTCTCGGCGCCAAGGTGCTCACTGAACATCTCAACTTGTTTGTTGAACTTTCAGAAGATGCTTTCGAAGGCGATATTATGGTCGAACGTGACGATAACGGCAAGGAGAAAGTCCTTGAGATGACCATTGAGGAACTTGACCTTTCTGTACGAAGCTTCAACTGCCTCAAGCGTGCAAGCATCAATACTGTCGAAGATCTTATTTCTAAATCCGAAGAGGATATGATGAAAGTAAGAAATCTCGGTAGAAAGTCGCTTGACGAGGTAATCAACAAGCTCAAAACATTGGGCTTCACACTTCGTAAGGAAGACGAATAATTTACTATTATTTCATCAGATTTTAAACACGACTGTAAAGGAGTGAAATGAAATGCCAGGAACAAGAAAACTCGGAAGAACAAGCGACCAGCGTAAAGCAATGCTTCGTGCAATGGTTACATTTTTGCTTGAAAACGGTAAAATCGAAACAACCGTAACTCGTGCAAAAGAAGTTCGTGCAATGACCGAGAAATATATTACTATCGCAAAGGAAAACACTCTTCACAACAAGCGTCAGGTTATGGCTTTTGTTACAAAAGAGGATGTTGTTAAAAAGTTATTCGACGAAATCGCACCGTCATATGCAGACCGTAACGGCGGTTACACCCGCATTATCAAAATCGGTCCCCGTCGTGGCGACGCAGCTGAAATGGCTATCATCGAATTAGTTTAATCTAATGCGAACTTAAAAGAGCAAGGATTTCCTTGCTCTTTTTTGCTTGATAAAAATCAGCGGGTATTGTATAATGTTTACAAGAGGTGATACAATGAAAAAATATTTGCCGTCGACACTAATGTTTGCGGTATTTGAAACAATCGCGGTTGTGTTATGGCTTACACTCGATAATATTTTTTACCTTTTCAATTTTACATACATCGGCGGATTTATCGCGCTCGGACTCACACTCTACGCTAAAAAATGCAAGTTTGCCCGTCAAGTTGTACAACTCGGAGTCGGACTGTATATGCTTGTCTATTTAGGGTTCATTTCAAACGAAAATATGCAAATCGAAGGATTTTGGTATTACCTGTTCTTAGGCGTGTTTGAGGCCGCCACAATACACTATGCAATCGCTAAAATTTTCGGTCCGCTTTTCTTTGGCAGAGGTTGGTGCGGATATGCCTGCTGGACTGCTATGGTGCTTGACTTATTGCCGTTTAAACAACCGAAATCTGACCGTAAAAATATCGGATATATCAGATACATCGTGTTCGCACTATCGCTTATCTTCGTCGGTACTTTGTTTATCTTCGATGTGCCGAATTTGGAAAAAGTGATGTTTTATGCTTTTATTATCGGCAATGTTGTGTATTACGCAGTCGGTACCACACTCGCTTTCATATTCAAAGATAACCGGGCCTTCTGTAAATATATCTGCCCGATAACCGTTTTTCTAAAGCCAATGAGCTACTTCTCATTGTCACGCGTTAAAACGGATAAGGATAAGTGCATTTCTTGTGGCAAATGCAAGAAAGTCTGCCCGATGAATGTGGATATGATTGATAATTCAAGGAA
>JAXJSX010000203.1:0-5256 GCA_036309925.1 Acutalibacteraceae bacterium
GATAAATATACAGTAAGGAAGGATTACAGTTGAAATACAATTATAGTGAAATCGAAAAGAAATGGCAAAAAATTTGGGATGAAAACGGTACTTTTCACGCAAAAGACGATTACACCCTCCCGAAATTCTTTGCTTTGGTTGAATTCCCGTACCCCTCAGGCCAGGGACTTCATGTAGGCCACCCGCGTTCATACACAGCCCTCGACATTGTTGCAAGAAAGCGTAGACTCGAAGGCTACAATGTACTTTACCCAATGGGCTGGGACGCTTTTGGCTTGCCTACAGAAAACTTTGCCATCAAGAACCACATTCACCCCGAAATTGTTACCAAAAACAATGTCGCTCACTTTAAAGAGCAGTTAAAGTCGCTTGGATTTTCATTCGATTGGAGCAGAGAAATCAACACCACCGATCCGTCTTATTACAAATGGACACAGTGGATTTTCCTGCAACTGTTCAAAAAAGGTCTTGCGTATAAATCAGAGATGAATGTAAACTGGTGTACTTCCTGTAAATGCGTGCTTGCAAACGAAGAAGTTGTAAACGGTGTCTGCGAGCGTTGCGGCAGCGAAGTTGTAAGAAAAAACAAAAGCCAGTGGATGCTCAAAATCACCGAATACGCACAGCGTCTTATCGACGATCTTGATGATGTCAATTTCATCAACCGTGTTAAAGTTCAGCAGACCAACTGGATTGGCCGTTCAACAGGTGCAGAAGTAACATTTAAAACTTCAACAGGCGATGATTTACTTATCTACACCACTCGCCCTGATACCCTTTTCGGCGCTACATATATGGTAATCTCCCCTGAACACAGTTACATCGAAAAGTGGTCGGATAAAATCACCAATATGGACCAAGTCAAAGCATATCAGGCAGAAGCATCAAGAAAATCCGACTTTGAACGCACCGAAATGGCAAAGGATAAAACAGGTGTTGAAATCAAGGGCGTTACCGCAATTAACCCTGTAAACGGCAGGGAGATTCCGATTTTTATTTCCGACTATGTACTTGTATCTTACGGTACAGGTGCGATTATGGCAGTTCCTGCACACGATACCCGTGACTACGAATTTGCAAAGAAATTCAATCTCCCGATTATCGAAGTTGTTAAGGGCGGAGATGTTGAAAAAGAGGCTTTTGTTGATTGTGCAACCGGCATTATGACAAATTCAGGCTTTCTTGACGGCTTGAGCGTTGACGAAGCCAAGGTTGAAATCACAAAATTCCTTGAAAAAGAAGGAATCGGTCACAGCAAAGTAAACTACAAACTTCGTGACTGGGTATTCTCCCGCCAGCGTTATTGGGGCGAGCCGATCCCGATTGTTCATTGTGATAAGTGCGGATATGTTCCGATTGACGAATCTGAACTTCCGCTTAAACTTCCTATGGTTGATTCCTACGAACCCACAGACAACGGCGAATCACCGCTTGCGAATATGACTGACTGGATCAATACAACTTGCCCGAAATGCGGAGGACACGCTGTCCGCGAAACCGATACTATGCCTCAATGGGCGGGTTCGTCGTGGTACTTCCTGCGCTACTGTGATCCGCATAACGATAAAGAACTTGCTTCAAAAGAAGCACTCGAATATTGGACTCCGATTGATTGGTACAACGGCGGTATGGAGCATACCACTCTCCACTTGTTATATAGCCGTTTCTGGCATAAATTCTTATATGACATCGGCGTAGTGCCCACAAGCGAACCGTATCAGAAGCGTACCAGCCACGGTATGATTTTAGGCGAAAACGGCGAGAAAATGTCCAAATCTCGCGGAAATGTCGTCAACCCCGACGATATCGTCCGTGATTACGGTGCTGATACAATGCGTCTTTACGAAATGTTCATCGGCGATTTTGAAAAGGCAGCACCGTGGAGTTCAACTTCAATTAAAGGTTGTAGCCGTTTCCTTGACCGTGTTTATAATATGTTCGATATTATCAGCGGTGAGGGTATGCGCGAATCTCTCGAAGGCGACTTCCACCGCGCAATCAAAAAGGTGACTGCGGATATTGAAGATTTGAAATTCAACACAGCAATCGCAGAACTTATGAGTCTTATCAATAAGATTTACGAAACTAAATCTATCACCCGTGACGAGTTTAAGATTTTCATCACACTCTTAAATCCGTTTGCACCGCATATCACCGAAGAACTTTGGACTATGGCAGGCTTTGAGGGTATGTTAAACCAAACACAGTGGCCGAAATACGATGAAGAAAAATGTAAGGAATCTTCAATCGAAATCGCAGTTCAGGTAAACGGTAAAGTTAAGGCGCGTATCAATATTGATGTTGACGCTACCGAAGATGTCGTTTTAGAGCAGGCTCTTGCAGATGAAAAGGTCGTTGCGGCTATCGGTGCTATGAATGTAATCAAAAAGATTTACATTAAGGGCAAACTTGTAAATATCGTTGTAAAACCGTAACTTAAAGGAAGTGCTTTTGCACTTCCTTTTGACTGATGAACTGATCAAGTAAAGAAAAATATAAATAATTATTAGAAAAAATTATAAAACCCTTGACAACGCGTAAAAATTATGTTATTATATTAGAGCTGTCCGATCTAAAGACAGCAGGTATCGTTTCGATTTAAAGGGAAACCGCCTGCCGAGGAAAGGTGCGCAAAAGGTTTTTTGTGTATTTAACCCTTTCCTTATTGGAAAGGGTTTTGTTTTTAATCGTGACGGAATAAAATTTCCGGAGGTGAATTGAAGAAATGCCAAGTGCAGCAATTCTCGAACAGAAAAAGCAAATCGTTGCTGATGTAGCTGAAAAAATCAAAGGCGCAGTTGCAGGTGTCATCGTTGACTACCGTGGTATCACCGTTGAAGAAGATACTAAATTGCGTAAGGAACTCCGTGAAGCAGGTGTAGATTACTTCGTAATCAAAAACACACTTCTCGGCCGTGCTGCTGATGAAGCAGGCCTTTCTGACATCAAATCAGTGTTAGAAGGCACAACTGCTATCGCACTCAGCAATGAAGACCACATTGCCGCTGCAAGAATTCTCAACACTTTTGCAGAAGGTAAGGACTATTTCGAGATTAAGTCCGGCTTTATCGACGGTGAAGTTATCACAGTTGAAAAGGTTAAGTACCTTGCTAAACTTCCGACCAAGGAAGGTCTTATCGCAAAGGCACTCGGAAGCCTCAAAGCTCCCATCTCGAACCTCGTTTACGCTCTCAATGCTATCAAAGACAAGAAGAGCGAAGAAGAGGCAGCATAATTTATCTGCCTAACCTTATTTTAAAATTTAACTTAATTGGAGGAAACTAAAATGGCATCAGAAAAGATTGCAAAGTTTATTGAAGACGTAAAAACTCTCTCAGTTCTCGAACTCGCAGAACTCGTAGAAGCACTTGAAGAAGAATTCGGCGTATCAGCAGCAGCTCCGGTTGTTGTTGCAGGCGCTGCAGGCGGCGAAGCTGCTGCAGAAGAAAAAACTGATTTCGATGTTGTACTTGCTAGCGCAGGTTCATCAAAGATTCCGGTTATCAAAGCAGTTCGTGAAATCACAGGTCTCGGTCTTGCTGAAGCTAAAGCTCTCGTAGACGGCGCTCCGAAGACAATCAAAGAAGCTGTTGCTAAAGACGACGCTGAAGCTATGAAAGCTAAGCTCGAAGAAGCAGGCGCAACTGTTGAACTTAAGTAATTTAAGTCAAAATTTTAAAAAGCCGGTTTTATGCCGGCTTTTTTCATTTTATCATACACGATATATTGTCGCAAATGTAACCTACAGTTTTGAGCATATGACCCATCTTTTTCTTAACTTTTTTCATTGGCTTGCAATTATTCATAACCGCGGTGACAATCGTGACTGTCGCAACACCCAGCGCTACTCCTGTGCCGACGCCTTTTGCAAAACAAAATTTTTTTCGCATAAAAATACCTCCGTTTTTGTAGTAATAGTATCATACCCCGAATTCAGAATTTTATATAATGAAAATAACAATAAAAAGCACACTGTAATTGATATGTAGCGCCCGGATTGTCTAAACTTTGGGGTGTGTTATAATGTATCGTCAGTGCAATATTGTGTTTTTAGCCAAAAATTATGCATAAATGTCGTTTTTTAAAGCATAATATCTAAAATGAAATTTTTTTCGATTTTTTTAAAAAAAGTTCTTGACAAACAGAAGTTGTTGTGATATTATAATATAGCACTCGGAAAGAGCGCCTAAGAAAAGCGCTTAAGAGAGCAAAGAATCTTGAAAATTAAACAACGCAAAAAAGGGACTCTAAGTTAATTTTTAGAGAACGAAATACTTTATAAAAAGTAAATCGGAAAAGCGAAACGCAATTATAAAAATGGCGTTAGCGTTTGAGTGAATGAGTAAAGAGCGAAAGAACTTTTTACTGTTTAGGTTACAACGCACATTAAGTGCGTAGTGATACAACAAACAGAGAGTTTGATCCTGGCTCAGGATGAACGCTGGCGGCGTGCCTAACACATGCAAGTCGAACGGAGTTTATATTTTAGATCTCTTCGGAGTGACGAGATGTAAACTTAGTGGCGGACGGGTGAGTAACGCGTGAGCAACCTGCCTTTCAGAGGGGGACAACAGTTGGAAACGACTGCTAATACCGCATAACATATATTTTTCGCATGGGAGATATATCAAAGGAGCAATCCGCTGAAAGATGGGCTCGCGTTGGATTAGATAGTTGGTGGGGTAACGGCCTACCAAGTCAACGATCCATAGCCGGACTGAGAGGTTGAACGGCCACATTGGGACTGAGACACGGCCCAGACTCCTACGGGAGGCAGCAGTGGGGAATATTGGGCAATGGACGCAAGTCTGACCCAGCAACGCCGCGTGAAGGAAGAAGGCTTTCGGGTTGTAAACTTCTTTTGTCAGGGAAGAGTAGAAGACGGTACCTGACGAATAAGCCACGGCTAACTACGTGCCAGCAGCCGCGGTAATACGTAGGTGGCAAGCGTTGTCCGGATTTACTGGGTGTAAAGGGCGTGTAGCCGGGTTCTTAAGTCAGATGTGAAATCCACGGGCTCAACTCGTGAACTGCATTTGAAACTGTTGATCTTGAGTGTCGGAGAGGTAATCGGAATTCCTAGTGTAGCGGTGAAATGCGTAGATATTAGGAAGAACACCGGTGGCGAAGGCGGATTACTGGACGATAACTGACGGTGAGGCGCGAAAGCGTGGGGAGCAAACAGGATTAGATACCCTGGTAGTCCACGCTGTAAACGATCAATACTAGGTGTGCGGGGACTGACCCCCTGCGTGC
>JAXJSX010000204.1:0-5850 GCA_036309925.1 Acutalibacteraceae bacterium
CCTGTTTAAAATAAAAATAAAACAAGTAACCACAGGTTACTTGTTTTGGTGCGGGTAACAGGACTTGAACCTGCACATCATACAATACCAGATCCTAAATCTGGCGCGTCTGCCAATTCCGCCATACCCGCATACTCAATTTAATTCCACTTCGCAGAAAAAAGCAAGCTCTATCCGAGCCTGCTTAAATCCTTAAAGTCGGCTTTTATTCAGCGAAACCTGAAAGCACGAGCTTTTCGAGTGCATCTACTGCCTCGTTCTCGTCAGCACCGTCTGCAATAACTTTAATTGCAGTACCGCCGAGGATACCGAGTGACAAAACACCGAGAAGGCTCTTTGCGTTAACTCTGCGTTCTTCCTTTTCAACCCAGATTGAAGACTTAAATTCGTTAGCCTTCTGGATAAAGAAAGTTGCAGGACGAGCGTGGAGACCTACCTGGTTCTGTACTACTACATCTTTAATACACATATACATTCATCCTTTCATAAGCGCTTATGGTTATCCTATGTTTTGTTTTTACACTAATATTATAACATATTTTATTGCATAGTCAACAAAAATTTTTAAATTTTTTAGTCACATTGGCAGATTTCTAACTCTTTGCTAAACAATCAAAGATTTTCAACCTGCCTTTTGGTGAATATTAACACAATTTTCAAACATTATTTCCTAATGACTCGATGAACTTTCGTTCTTCTTTTGATATTTCAGCGGATTTTAGCATTTCAGGTCGTTTTAAAAATGTGTTTTCAAGACTTTTTTGCCTACGCCACTGTGCGATTTTCTTATGGTCGCCTGACAGCAAAATTTCAGGCACGCTCATCCCTTTCCACTCAGGCGGACGGGTATACTGCGGATACTCAAGCAATCCTGAAAAATGGCTTTCGTCCTCGTAACACTCAGGAGATGTAAGCACCCCGTCAATCATACGCGACACGCAGTCAACAAGCACGAGCGCAGGCAACTCTCCGCCTGTCAAGACATAGTCACCGATTGAAATTTCTTCATCTACAACAGAGTCGATAATCCGCTGGTCTATCCCTTCATAGTGTCCGCACAAAATCGCCACATTATCCATTTTCGATAGTTCGATTGCACGGGACTGTGTAAGCGTTTTACCTTGCGGTGACATATATATCAAATGCGGACGCTTGCCCGTTTTCGCACACACCGCTTCAAAACAACTGTCAATCGGCTGTACAGTCATCACCATTCCCATACCGCCGCCGTACGGCGTGTCATCGGTGCGTTTGTGCTTATTTTCGGTATAATCACGGATATTGTGACTGTACACCTCGATTTTTTCCGCAGCGATTGCGCGTCCAATAATGCTTTGCGACACATACGCATCAATCATTTCGGGGAAAACGGTCATTATATCAAATCTCATCATCAAAAATACCTTTAATAATCGAGTGAATTTCAACCTTTTCGTTTGCAACGTCGACATTAGCGATAATATCGTTGATTGCGGGCAGTAAATACTCTTTACCGTCTTTCTTTATATGCCAGACATCGTTAGCGCCTGTTTTTGAAACATCAGATAAAACGCCGTAATCCCTGCCTGTGTCCGCATCAAAAACGGTACATCCTATAAGTTCTTGGATAAACCACTCACCGTCGGCAATATTTGCGTCTTTTCGGCTGATATACAGCACTTTACCTCGCATTCTCTCCGCCTGCTCGATAGTTGTAATATCAGGGAATTTAATGAGTACAATATTTTTATGCACTCGGCTCGACTTGACTTTTACTGCGTTTTCACCATTTTTATCGGTGTATAAAGTTTTGAATTTTGTGAGAAAATCGGGACTGTCGCACCACGGCTGAACACGCATTTCGCCGGCTATTCCGTGAGTGCCGACAATTTGACCGACTTCTAAATATGAAAGTAACATATTCTCCCTCTTTATATAAAAATTAAAAAAGCCGAAACCGAGTGGTTTTGGCCTTTTTCATTAGTCGATTTCTACCATAATCTTTTGGTCGTTACGGGTAGCAACGGCTCTCATAACAACGCGGATCGCTTTTGCAATTCTGCCCTGTTTGCCGATAACTCTGCCCATATCGTCGGGCGCTACATGAAGATGGAACACGATTGTTCCGTCTTCATTGGGTGCGTCCTCAACGACTGTAACTTCCGCAGGCTCGTTTACAAGGCCGCGAGCCAATGCTTCAAGAAGTTCTTTCATTTGGGGAAACCTTCCTTAGATAATATCGTTCTTTTTAAGGAGAGCCTTAACTGTGTCAGTCGGCTGTGCACCTTTAGCGATCCAACCCTTTGCCTTATCAGCATCAATCTTTACAACTGCGGGTTCTTTTGTGGGATCGTAGTAACCGAGTTCTTCGATAAATCTGCCGTCACGCGGGTATCTTGAATCTGCAACAACAACACGGTAGAAAGGAGCTTTTTTAGCACCCATTCTGCGAAGTCTGATCTTAACTGCCATTTTAAATTCACCTCCGAAAATTACTTTATATCTAACGGTGTTTTTGCCGTGAGATTATCTTTTTTTCTTCTTTTTTCTGCCCATTTTTCCGAGCTGTTTGAACATCTTTTTCATCTGTTCGTATTGCTTTAAGAGTCGGTTGACATCTTCAACCTGCATACCGCAACCCTTTGCAATTCGCTTTTTGCGGGACGCATTTATAATATCGGGATCTTCCCTTTCAGCAGGGGTCATTGAATATATGATCGACTCAATTCTGATAAGTTGCTTGTCGTCAACCTCAACATCTTTTAGTTGATTGCCCATCCCAGGGATCATACCGAGTACCTGTTTTAACGGGCCCATTTTCTTTATCTGCTGGAACTGGTCGAGCAGATCGTTTAAGTCAAATTCATTATGTTTTAACTTCTTCTGGAGTTCCTTGGCTTTTTTATCGTCAATAGACTGTTCGGCTTTCTCGATAAGCGACATTACATCGCCCATACCGAGAATACGCGACGCCATTCTTGACGGGTGGAACTCTTCCAATTCATCAAGTTTTTCGCCTGTACCCGCAAATTTTATCGGTTTGCCTGTAACAGCACGGACTGACAATGCCGCACCGCCTCTTGTATCGCCGTCGAGCTTGGTGATGATTACACCGTCGATTTCAAGTGCTTCGTTAAATGTTTTTGCAACATTAACAGCGTCCTGACCGAGCATAGCGTCAATTACAAGCAGGATTTCGTTGGGGTTGATGTCAGCCTTTAAGCGTTCGAGTTCCGCCATCATATCTTCGTCGATATGAAGTCGGCCTGCGGTATCTACGATTACAATATCGTGACCGTAATCTTTAGCGTATTTCAGAGCTTCTTTTGCGATTTTTTCGGGCTTTTCCTGTCCCATTTCAAAGACATTGACACCCGCCTGTTCGCCGACAATTTTCAACTGTGAAATCGCAGCAGGACGGTATACATCACAAGCAACCAGCAACGGTCGATGCCCTTTTCTTTTGAGCATTTTACCGAGTTTTGCGGAATGTGTGGTTTTACCCGAACCTTGCAGACCGCACATCATAATGACTGTCGGCCCTGACGAAGCCATATTGATACGGGCAGTCTCGCCGCCCATTAAAGCAACCAACTGCTCATTTACGATTTTTACAACCATCTGCGCAGGAGTAAGGCTTTCCATTACCTTTTCGCCGATACAGCGTTCGGTACATTCTTTTGTAAAATCTTTTGCGACTTTGTAGTTTACATCGGCCTCAAGCAATGCCAATCGCACTTCACGCATCGCATCTTTAACATCTTGCTCATTGAGTTTGCCTTTTGCACGGATCTTTTTGAACGCCGATGAAATTTTCTCGCTGAGTCCTTCAAATGCCATTCGGAAAACCTCCTTATCTGATGATTTGTTTTGCTATATTGCCGATTTCCATTGCCTTAGCATCTGATATTTTTTCACACAAACCAAGGATTTTTTCAGCACAGTCCTCGGTTTGTTCAATATATTCCACAAAGCCGAGTTTCTGTTCGTATTTTTCAAGTCTGTCAGCGGCGCGTTTGATGACATCCCTCGCGCCCTGCGGGGTAATGCCCTCATTGTCTGCAATTTCTGAGAGCGATAAATCTTCGTTGTAGTAACATTCCAGCAGATACTTCTGCTTGTTTGTCAGCAACTCGCCGTAACAGTCAAGAAGAGTGCTGATGCGAAGATTTTTCTGAGCCATCCGACCGCCCCTTAAAGTATTTTTACTTTATACCTCTGCTATTATATCAACTTAACGCCTATTTGTCAAGTGAAAAACGGGAAAAAATAAAAAAATAAATTTTTCTATTGCACTTACGCTAAAAGTATTGTAAAATAAAAATGAGATAGTGTTTAATGAAAGGATAAAAGAATGGAATTTTGGGATATTGTTGATAAAGACGGCAATCCTACCGGTAAAAAAATCAAACGCGGCAAAATCACACTAAGGCGCGGGGAATATCACCCTGTCGTTCATATATGGATTTTTTATAACAACAAATTTCTCATTCAAAAACGCAGTAGTGATAAACAACCTATGGCAGGCGAGTGGGCGGCGACAAGCGGTGCAGTGATTTCCGGTGAAAGTTCAAAGGATGCCGCAAAGCGTGAACTTAAAGAGGAGTTGTCTGTAAATGCAGATTCAGACGAATTGAGTTTTGTGGCTCGTATGCCCCGCAAAAACTCGGTGCTTGACATTTACAGCCTTCATAAAAATGTTGACATCGACGGTCTTACACTTCAGTCTGACGAAGTCGAGTGTGTTAAATGGGTGAGTGTTGAGCAGTTAAAATCAATGATTAAAAACGGTGATTTTCACAACTACGGTTTTGAATATTTTAACCACATTTTTTCTCTTATTAAATAAGGAGTGTTTTTTTGGATAATTTTAAATATGAAAATCTTTGTTGCCCTGTGTGCTACGCAAAGTTTTTCGAGGAAGACGATATTGTAGTCTGCCCTGTGTGCGGCGCTCCGCATCATCGTGACTGCTACAAACACGAAGGACATTGCCATTACCAAGCCGACCACGGCACGGAAAATCAATGGGAAATGCCAAAACCCGAACCCGAGCAACCCTCATCCCAAAACTTAAAAAATTGCAGACATTGCAGTGCTCCGATGTTAGAGGATGAAAAAATCTGTGGTTCGTGCGGTCAAAGTCAAGACGAAAACGCCCCGAATTTTATCCCGCCGTTTTATATGTCGGGAGTCGATTTAAACGAAAAGGTAGACGACGATATAACCGCAGGCGATGTTTTAAGTTTCACAGGCCCGCAGGCAGACCGATATCTACGAGTATACAAAAAACAACTTGAGAAAAACAGCAAAATCAGTTGGAACTGGGCGGCTTTTTTATTCCCTGACCTTTGGCTGTGCTCGCGTAAAATGTGGGTGCTTGCAATCCCGGTGCTCATTATAAAAACCGTGATTACAGCGTTACTAAATGTCATTTTACAGCCGATAATGCAGTCTGCAACAAATTATATTGATATGGCAAACTCGCTTACATCAGGCAATTTATCAATAATTTTGATGTTCTACGGATGTCTGCTTCTTATCGGTATATTCTTCGGACTGTTCGGCGACTTTTTATATCGCAACCACTCTTTCAAAAAAATTCGCAAACTCAAAAGCGAAAATAATGCTAACCGCACAACATTGCTTTCAGCAGGTTCAATGAATTTATTTAATGCAATTTTTGCATATTTCGTTGAACAAGCCGCGGCAAGTATTATGCTCGTTATTTTGCAAACACTAAACATAATTTAATTCGCAACGCCCATTTACTAAAAGACAAGGAGAAGAATTATGAAAAAGGTTACAAAAGCGATTATCCCTGCAGCAGGGCTTGGCACAAGAATGCTCCCTGCATCAAAAGCGATCCCG
>JAXJSX010000205.1:0-6457 GCA_036309925.1 Acutalibacteraceae bacterium
GCCAATGATGTTCAGCATTGTAGTCTTACCGCATCCCGACGGCCCTAAGATAGATACAAATTCGCTTTTTCTAAACTGCAAATCAATCCCTTTGAGAGCGTGTACGATTCCGTCGCCGGCAGGATAGTCTTTTTTTATATTTCTTAGTTCTAACATTATTTTTTCCCTTTCATTCTTTTTAACTTCATTTTAACTTCATTTTTAAAAAGTGTCAACAGATAAAATCCAATATTTACTTAATGTTCATTTTTTCTTAAATTTTTTAAAAAAGTTCTTGACAAACTTGTTTTTGCAGGCTATAATACAGACAGTTAGCAAAGGCTAACTGAAAACTTTCCAACTTTTTTCGGTGAAAGTTTTTAATTTTCGATAAAAGTTAGCATATGCTAACTGAGGGTGAAAGGAGTGCTTTATATGTCAGAAGAAATGATTATTCATCATTGCTCCCCGACACTCGCCGGGCTTAAAACTGCAAGTTTATTTAGTTGCACCTACACCTCAACCGAAGAGTTAAAACAACTTATCCGAAAATTCAACCGTATGTTATCATCCAAGGGTTTACGATTTTTACCGCTTCGCATCAGCGAAAATCACGCATTGATTTATGTTTACCGTCCTAATAAGTTAAAGGATGATTTGGCAAACAGCGAAGCTGATTTGATACTGAAAAATCGTGGATATTGTGAAAAGTCGCCTGAAAGATGTATTGTGAAGTTGATCAATCGCTTAAAGGAGAGCGAGGATTTTCCGCACGAAATCGGTTTGTTTTTGGGATATCCGCCTGAAGATGTACGCGGATTCATTGAAAACAATGCAAAATGTTGTAAATGCGTAGGTTGTTGGAAGGTTTACGGCGATGTGGAAGAGGCGCAGAAAACATTTGCCCGTTATAAAAAATGTACAGATGTTTATACAAGGCAGCTAAAAAAAGGTAGATCCATTGAAAAGCTCACAGTCGCTGTTTAATTTAGTTTTTTCATTTCATTGTCTTTTAGCAGAAAAAAGCACTTCGATTTTTGAAGTGCTTTTTTCATGCGAAATAACGACTAAAAGCAGCGCAGGCAAACATCATTCAAAAAGACCATATTTGTCCAATAGACAAATATGGTCTTTTTATTGGAGCCGGTAGCGTGGCTCGAACACGTGACCTGCGCATTACGAATGCGCTGCTCTACCAACTGAGCTATACCGGCGACATATTTATTATACCAAAAATTGCGATTATGTCAAGTATTTTTTGTTTGTACAAAGCCTAAACAGACAACAGAATTAAGTCCGCTTGCAAAAACTTTGATTTTATAAAAGCGGAAATACGGTAGTTTAATATAGTCAAAACCTTCGACTGCGATCTTAGGTATAAACATAATTTGCTTTTTAAAAATTCCCTTTTCGATTTTTATAAAATTTTCAGATAAAAATACCTTTTTAAAAATACCGGTTCGTATTTTTGTAGTAAAGTCCTCTTTTGGCAATAACTTATAAAGTCGGTCAGTCTTAACACATAAGCAGACAGTCTTTGATTCAACCCCTATTGCTTTCAAGTAGCCAAAATCAAAAAACCTGGCAAGCAATGGCTTAATTATCGTATATGCGCAAGTGTTGTCAGAATTTATATTTTCAATATTTTTAAAAACCAAACCCTTACTGAGCCTGATTAAATTATCGAAGAGTTCAAAAGTGAAATTGAAGTTAATAAAGGCGATTTTGAACACAATATAAAGTGCGCGTAGTGTGATTATCACAGCGCCTACAACGCCGATACCAAACAAAATTTGCGCATCTTCTCTAAAAATCACGAGCAAAAATACGCTCACCGCCGCAGTGATTATCGTTTGCGGCGAGGCAGTCAAAAAACTATGCCTTAACACGCGTAAAAACGAAAATCTCATTGTTTTGATATGCTTTCGTGGGTTGATTTTGAGTAATGGCAGCAGTTTATCTGCGGTGCTTTTGTTTATGATAAAATTCATTTGCACAAAAGGTAGTGTTGTTTTAACCTTTAACTTGATGTGGTAGAGATTTAACAGGCGTTCAAAAATGCTTTGCTCTATTTGTATACTAATGATTTGCGACACTTTGATGTTTCTGCTTGTACTGAAAATTGCGCGTCTGAATTCAGTTATACAACCGTTTTTTATCTGAAAATATGTGTTCTTTCGTTCAAACTGAAAGAAAATGTATATCCAAAGTATAACTATAATGAAAAGTCCGCCTGCGATTTTCATTGTACTGTATGACAAACTCGGCACTCGAATTTTATACGATACAGTGGCGGTCAGCGAGAAAATGACGACTGTCCACACAAGTTTGAAAGTCTTCAAAGCAGGTTGTCGGTAATCGGGTTTGAAGGTCATTAAATCTCACCGAATATAGTTTCTTCTAATTTACAAGCTGTATTTTTGCTAATGTATTTCATCCATAAAAAACTACTATTTGTAATCACAATCACACTGCATACATTGAAGATTTTTGAAATTGGGTTTTCGCGTATAATCAGTTGATTTATGCTTTTAATCGGCACTGTTTTGACTGATTTTAAAATCAGTCCATCTGAATAGATTATGCTGTTGTTTTTGATTTTGTAATTATACAACTTCATTCGATGCAAAGTTAAAATAAGGATAATTATTGAAAAAACAATAAGGTTTATTTTAAAAACAGCACCTACGATAATCGGAATAATAGTTATAAAAATGCTTAGTGCGAGCATATATTTTTTCTCATTTGAAAGCACAAAACCACCCCGTTTAGTGTTTGTTACGAAGTGGTTTTTATTCTGCTATTTTGTACCGAAGATGCGGTCGCCTGCGTCCCCGAGTCCCGGGACGATATAGCCGTTTTCATTCAGTCCTTCATCGACACTTCCGCAGTAGATGCTGATGTCGGGATGTGCTTTCTGCAAGGTCTCTATACCTTCGGGTGCTGAAATGATGCACATAAATTTAATCTTTTCGCCGACACCGCCGTGTTGTTTAATGAAGTCGATTGCGGCGACTGCCGAGCCGCCGGTTGCGAGCATCGGGTCGACCACAATTATATCTCGGGTTTCGATATTGCGTGGCAGTTTGCAATAGTATTCGTGAGGCTGTAAAGTTTGTTCGTCTCGGTACAGACCGATATGTCCCACTGTGGCTGCGGGGACTAAATTCAGCACGCCGTTTACCATACCGAGTCCGGCGCGTAAAATCGGCACTACTGCTAATTTCTTGCCTGATAAAACATCTGCTTTTGCGGTGGTAATCGGGGTTGTGATTTCAATCTCTTCGAGTTTTAAGTCACGCATTGATTCATAGCACATAAGCATTGTAATTTCTTCTATAAGTTCGCGAAATTCCTTATCATCTGTGTTAACATTACGAAGCATTGAGATCTTGTGTTTTATCAACGGATGGTCGAAAATTGTAACATCTTTCATTTTACCGCTCCTTTAGTTGTTTTTTAATATTATTCTACCAAACATTTAACATATTTTCAAGTATTAAATATTACAGAAAAAACAGTTGACAAAAGCGGAGCGTTTTGATATAATAGTAGTACTTTATAATACTTATCAAGAGTGGCGGAGGGACAGGCCCTGTGAAGCCCGGCAACCTGCATATGCAAGGTGCTAATTCCTGCGGTGTAAGCCGTTTAAGATGAGGTTAAATTCTTAAAGTTACGGCGGCGCATAATGCCGCTTTTTTCATGCAAAAGAAAGGACGATTTTAAATGAAAAAGTTATTTACATCGGAATCGGTTACAGAAGGACATCCCGATAAAATTTGTGACAGAGTGTCTGATGCGGTACTCGATGCAATCATTGCAAAAGATAAAAATGCCCGTGTTGCTTGCGAAACCTTTGCAACAACAGGCGTTGTAACTGTAATGGGTGAAATATCAACCACTGCGGATGTTGACATCCCCGCTATTGTAAGACGCGTTGTATGCGATATTGGTTACGACAGCGCAGAAAAAGGGTTTGACGGTAATACTTGTGCGGTTATGACATCAATCGACAAGCAATCAGCCGACATTGCTTTGGGCGTTGACAAGTCGCTTGAAATTAAGAGTGGTGAGGATGATGAATACAATCTTCACGGTGCAGGCGACCAAGGAATGATGTTCGGCTATGCTTGCAACGATACCGAAGCGCTTATGCCCATCACTGCTTATTACGCTCACAAACTTGCACAAAAACTCACCGAGGTTCGTAAATCGGGATTGCTTGCCTATCTGCGTGCTGACGGCAAAACACAGGTAACTGTGGAATATGATGACAACGGCAAGGTCAAAAGAATTGATGCAGTTGTAGTATCGTCACAACACAGTGCTGATGTTTCTATTGAAACTCTGCGCGCTGACATTAAAAAGTATGTAATTGATGAGATTATTCCCGCAGACCTTACAGACAGTGACACCAAATATTACATCAACCCGACAGGCAGATTTGTAATCGGAGGTCCGCAAGGCGATACCGGTCTTACAGGTCGTAAAATCATTGTTGATACCTACGGTGGCTGTGCTAAACACGGTGGCGGTGCGTTTTCGGGTAAAGATCCGACAAAGGTTGACCGTTCAGCTTGTTATATGGCAAGATACGCTGCAAAAAATGTTGTTGCGGCAGGTCTTGCTGACAAATGTGAAATTCAGCTTGCATACGCAATCGGTGTTGCAAAACCTGTGTCTGTATACATCGACACCTTCGGTACAGGTAAATATTCAGACGAAGCGATTGCACAGGCTGTAAATCAAGTGTTTGATTTCAGACCGGCGGCAATTATAGACACGTTAAACTTACGCAGACCGATTTACGAAAAGACCTGCAATTACGGTCATTTTGGTCGCGATGATGAAGATTTTACTTGGGAAAAGACTGACAAAATTGACCAACTTAAAAATGCAATCCAATAGAAAAGGAACGGGCAGTTAAACTGTCCGTTCTTTTTCGAGATGGGAATATAGGAAATCATTAGACTTGTGATTGTATTTATCAGACACTTTCGTGGAAAGTACGGCTGATAACCTCACGCTGTTGCTCTCTTGAGAGTTTATGGAAGTTTACAGCATAACCCGAAACACGAATTGTAAGGTTTGGATAAAGTTCGGGGTTTTCCATAGCGTCAATCAGCCTTTGGCGATCTAATACATTTACATTGATATGGTGAGCGTTTTGTTCAAAATAGCCGTTTAAGATTAAAACAAGGTTCTGAATCCGTGCCTCATCAGTTTTGCCGAGTGCCTCGGGTACGATTGAGAAAGTGTTTGAAATGCCGTCACGGCAAGAATCATAATCAAGTTTTGCAACCGAATTAAGAGATGCGAGCGCACCGCATTTTTCACGGTTGTGCATCGGATTTGCACCGGGTGCGAACGGCTCGCCTGCGCGTCTGCCATCCGGGGTAGCTCCTGTTTTCTTGCCGTAAACAACATTGCTTGTGATTGTGAGCACCGATAATGTATGCTTTGCTCCGCGATAAGTCGGGTTTTTACGAAGTTCGGTAATAAAACGGTCTAACAATTCTTTTGCGATACTATCAACACGGTCGTCATCGTTACCGAATTTCGGAAAATCGCCCTTGATTTCAAAGTCGCAGATAAGTCCGTTTTCGTCATATATCGGGCGTACCTTTGCATATTTGATCGCGGATAAACTATCCGCAATTACGGATAATCCCGCAACACCGAATGCCATTACACGCTCAACATTGGTGTCATGAAGCGCAAGTTGAGTTTTCTCATAGGCATATTTATCGTGCATAAAATGTATGACATTCATTGTGTCAACATATTCCCCCGCAAGCCAACTGAGATAGTAATCAAGGCGGCGGCGAACTTCATTGTAGTCAAGAACTTCATCTTCAACGCACGGCATAACAGGTCCGATTTGCAGATTATATTTTTCATCCTTACCGCCGTTGAGTGCGAGCAAAAGTACTTTCGGAAGATTACAACGTGCACCAAAAAACTGCATTTGTTTGCCGATTTTCATTGCGCTGACACAGCAGGCGATAGCGTAATCATCGCCGAAACGCGGACGCATTAAATCATCGTTTTCGTATTGAATTGAATCGGTTTCGATTGAAACTCGCGCACAATAATGCTTGAAAGCATCGGGTAAATCATCTGACCAAAGGACAGTCAAATTAGGCTCGGGTGCACAACCGAGGTTGTAAAGAGTGTGTAAAAATCTGTATGCGTTCTTTGTAACCAGTGTTCTGCCGTCTACGCCCATACCGCCCAGAGACTCTGTAACCCACTGCGGGTCACCGGAGAACAGTGCGTTGTACTCAGGTGTTCTTGCGAACTTAACCATACGGAGCTTCATGATGAAGTGGTCGATATATTCCTGAGCCTGTTCTTCTGTGAGAACGCCGTTGTCCATATCTCTCTTGATATATACATCAATGAAAGTAGCTGTACGTCCAAGGCTCATTGCTGCGCCGTTCTGTTCCTTAACTGCGCCCAGATAGCCGAAATA
>JAXJSX010000206.1:0-2827 GCA_036309925.1 Acutalibacteraceae bacterium
AGATAATCAGTAGAATTCAAAGCATTAACTCCTTATAAGTTGATAAGAACCGCAGTCCTTTTTTAGAGAACTGCGGTTGTTTGGCGGAGAGAGGGATTCGAACCCTCGTGTGCTTGCGCACAAACTGATTTCGAGTCAGCCCCGTTATGACCACTTCGATATCTCTCCATATATAATCAAACTCAAACGAGTCTAATTTTTGTAGTTTATCTTGCGGGGCGCCCCGTTATGTCCTGTTGCGGTGCCCGAAATTTTTTGCACTGTCGCTTAAAAATTTCGACCGCAGCCACTCCTTTTTGCTCGCTTCATCTGCCACAGGCAGCGCTCGCAAATGTCCCCACTTCGATACATCTACGCATTCCGATGCATATTAACAGTACCATTATACCGCATCTGCGAACAATTGTCAAGTGTAAAAATATGTTTCTCTGCCAATTTCCTGATTGACAATCCTCCTGTTTTACGATAAAATTGTTTTTAAGGAGGGGAATTTTATGATAATTTTCGGTATCATTTATTTTGCAATCTGCTTTTGGGGACTTAAAATGTCCCAAAAAGAAAACGGTATTATCACCGATTTTATGTCGATCGACAAAACCCTATCTGTCAAAGGCATCTTTGTAATGCTGATTTTAATTCATCACGCATTTGGATTTTGCCCGCCGCAAACCATAGCTGACACTTGGCTGTATGAATTCAAATGCTTTTTCGGTCAACTTGTCGTTGTGATGTTCATGTTCTATTCAGGCTTTGGTCTGATGCACTCCATCACCAAAAAAGGCAAGTCTTATATTGACACGATCCCGTCAAATCGGGTACTTAAACTCATCTGCGATATGGTGCTTGTTGTACTATTATACCTGCCGTTTAGCATTTACACCGGGCAAATCCATTCTGTGAAGCAAATCGCATTATCATTTTTCGGATACTCAAATGTAGGCAACTACAACTGGTATATCTACACTATCATCTGGGCATATTTACTTACATACATCGCATTTCAAATATGCAAAAACCGCCCTTATATCGCGGCTGTCACGGTAACCGTACTTTGCGGAATTTACATTATTGTAATGCACCAAGCAAAGCCGAACGAATACTACTGGTGCGACACGCTCATCTGCTATCCTATGGGCATATGGTTCTCATTATTATGGGAAAAACACATAAAGCCCCTGCTCACAAAACACATCGCAGTATGGTACCTTTTATTTATACCGACACTTGCGGTTTTCCTGTGGGTACACTCGATGTCGGGCAGATTTATCTACGCCGTACTGCGTGCAGTATTTTTCTGCGTCGTCGCTGTAATGATAACAATGAAAATCTCGTTTAACAATGCAGTTCTGCGTTTTTTCGGGCGTAATATTTTTGGCATTTACATCTTTCAAAAGATGTTCTTTGTACTGTTTGAAACTCTTGGCATTGTAGATATTTCTCCTGCGCTGTATTTTGGTTTGTGCGCAGGATGCACCATCGGCATCACCGTTGTGTTTAACAAGATTTCCGCTTATCTGAACCCTATGAGTAAAAAATTTATACTTTATAAAAGTTAAGGTGATTTTTATGAAAGACCGCATTTTAAAAATACAAAACGGGCTAAAGTCCGATGAAGCGTTACTGATTTTGAGTGACGCTAACCGCTTTTATTTTACAGGCTTTTCATCGAGTGCGGGCAATGTTATCATAACAAAGCAAAACAGCGTATTTTTAATCGACTTTCGCTACTTTGAAAAGGCAAAATCGCAAGTTTGTTCATCAAAAGTTGTGTTACTTGATAACTTCAACCGTCAGATTGCAGAAATTTTTAAAGAAGAAAACATAAAAAAGCTCTACCTTGAAACGCAGACGACAAGCATCGGAAAATCAGAGTCGCTGAAAAAGGCGTTCCCGCAAGTTAATGTCAGCACTGATGATAAATTTGACAATATCATCATAGACTTACGCGCTGTAAAAACCGCTGACGAGCTGCAAAACATCCGGCTTGCACAACAACTCACCGACAAGACCTTTACCTACATTTTAAACAACATCAAAGCAGGACGCACAGAGCGTGAAATTATGCTCGATATGGAGTTTTATATGCGCTCGCTTGGAAGTGAAGGCGTTTCGTTTGATTTTATTGTGGTGTCGGGCAAAAATTCGTCCCTGCCTCACGGTGTGCCGACTGACAAAGCAGTCGCACACGGTGACTTTATCACAATGGACTTTGGCGCAGTGGTCAACGGATACCGCTCGGATATGACACGCACAGTTGCGCTTGGATGCGTTACAGACGAGCAGGCGACGGTTTATAACACCGTACTGAATGCGCAGACATCCGCACTCAAAGCAATAAAATCGGGCGAGAAATGCTCGGATATTGACAAAATCGCACGGGATATAATTTATACTGCAGGCTACAAGGGGTGTTTCGGACACGCACTCGGACACAGCGTAGGCATCGAAATTCACGAAAGTCCCGCTCTCTCGCCGGGTTGTGCTGACATCCTCAAAACAGGCACAGTGATGACCGTTGAACCAGGCATTTATATTGAAAATAAGTTCGGTGTGAGAATTGAAGATATGGTTTTCATTGAGGATAACGGATGCGAAAACATTACAAAAAGTGAGAAAAAGTTGATTGTGGTATAACAAAAAGCACCCATTGTGGCACCCTCCGTAAGGAAGGTGCCACAGTTATATTCGCCTGACGGCGAGTGATATTGCTTCGCAGTGGTATTAGCTAACGCTAGTGATATTGTCCTACGGACAGTTTTAAGGGCGAATATAATATCACTGAAACCGCAAGGTTTCAATATCACTTTTGCCGCAAGGCAAAAATATC
>JAXJSX010000207.1:0-6780 GCA_036309925.1 Acutalibacteraceae bacterium
CATATCACTCTGTGCGAAAAGCACAGAATATCACTATATAAAAATTACTACCCGAAAAAGAGTTATGCTTTTCTCTTCTTCGGGTAGTTTTGTCTTATACTGTCCTTAGTAACCCTGCTCATTCGTCTAAGGATTTTTTAATTTTCAATTATTTAATATGCCAAATATCGCGGGCATAGTCTGCGATTGAACGGTCGGAAGCAAAAATACCTGCGCTTGCGATGTTCATAAGTGACATCTTGTTCCACTTATCACGGTCATTGTAAAGCTCGATTGCTTTAGTATGAGCCTCACAATAAGATGCGAAGTCTTTAAGTGCCATATATGTGTCAACATTAAGCAAAGTATTTGCGATTGTCGGCGAATAAAGCGGTGATGAACTGTTGGAAATCATATCAACAACCTGCTTTACAAGCGGTTCACGCTCGTAAATCTCGTGCGGATTGTAATGACCTTTAAGTGCATTTACTTCGTCAACTTCCATACCGAAGATGATGATGTTATTGTCGCCTACTGCACGGTGAATTTCAACATTTGCGCCGTCTTCAGTACCGAGAGTAACAGCACCGTTGATCATCAGTTTCATATTACCTGTACCCGATGCCTCTGTACCTGCGAGCGAGATCTGCTCACTGATATCTGCAGACGGCATAAGAGTTTCAGCGAGAGTTACGCGGTAATCTTCAAGGAATACGACCTTGAGTCTGCCCTTAACAACGGGATCGCGGTCAATCATATCAGCAATATTGTTGATAAGTTTGATGATGTCTTTCGCAAGGAAGTAACCCGGTGCCGCTTTTGCTGCGAAAAGATAAGTTTTCGGAGTGAAATTGCCGTTGGGGTTAGCCTTAATTGCAAGGTAGTCAGCAATAATATGAAGTGCGTTCATATGCTGACGCTTATACTCGTGCAAACGCTTTGCCTGTACGTCAAACATTGTATCAGGATCAATTACCTGACCTTGTGTGCGTTTAACGAAATCAGCAAGACGCTGTTTGTTTGCGCGTTTGATGGAAGTGAGTTTTTCAAGCACAGCCGAATCGTTTTCATAACCCTTGAAGTCGATAAGACGGCGAGCGTCTGACTTGTATGCCTCACCGATTGTATCGTCAAGAAGCTTTGTAAGGTCGGGGTTGGATTGACAAAGCCATCTTCTGTGTGCGATACCGTTGGTAACATTTGTAAACTTTTCGGGATAGAGTGAATAATAGTCGCTGAAAAGGCTGTCTTTAAGGATTTCGGAGTGGATTTCAGCAACGCCGTTGACGTGGTGACCGCCGATAACTGAGAGGTTAGCCATTTTAACAACGCCGTTTGAGATAACTGCTGTTCTTTCAACGAAATCAGCACTCTGTGTCTTTTCCCAAACTTCTCTGCGAAGTCTGTTGTCGATTTCGCAAACGATCTGGTAGATACGCGGAAGTCTGCGGCTAAACAGATCAACCGGCCAACACTCAAGAGCCTCGCTCATAACTGTGTGGTTTGTATATGCAACTGTGCGGTTGACGATATGCCAAGCCTCATCCCAAGCAAAACCACATTCGTCGAGTAAAACACGCATAAGTTCGGGGATAACAAGAGCGGGGTGTGTATCGTTGATGTGTATTGCAACCTTTTCGGGCAGTCCGCGCATATCAGCGTTTTCTTTTAAATAACGCTGAACAATGTCGGAAATTGATGCGCTGACAAGGAAATACTGCTGTTTCAAGCGCAAAGATTTACCTTCTCTATGGTTGTCCGACGGATAAAGTACCTTACTGATAACTTCAGCCATTGCGTTTTGTTCCATAGCACGAAGATAATCGCCTTCATTAAATAACTTCATATCAAAGCCGGGTGCTTTTGCGCTCCAAAGACGAAGCACAGCGATACCCTTGCCGTCGTAGCCTTCTACCATCATATCGTGAGGTACAGCAATAACAGGAGTATAGTCAACGTGCTCAACCTTATGATAGTCGCCGTCCCAACTTTCTTCGATTCTGCCGTCAAATTTGATTTCAACCGCAGCATCCGGACGCTCCTGAAGCCATACTTTACCGCCGGGGAGCCAGAAATCAGGCATTTCTGTCTGCCAACCGTCAACTAACTTCTGCTTGAAGATACCGAATTCATATAAAATAGAATAGCCGTACGCCGGGATACCCTGTGATGCAAGACCATCAAGGAAGCAAGCAGCAAGACGACCGAGACCGCCGTTACCAAGACCTGCGTCAGGCTCTAATTCATAGAGATTTTCGAGCTTTACATTATATTTTTTAAGTGCGGTGCGGAATGCACTTTCAAGTCCTACATTATATAAGGTGTTTTTGAAAGATCTGCCCATAAGGAATTCCATACACATATAGCAAACCTGTTTCTTGCCTTTTTGAGTGGACTCTTCGGTGAATTTATTAAAATGGTCTTCGCTTAAATCGCGTAAAATCATAGAGCAGGCTCTGTAGAATTGTCTGTCAGTAGCGTCCTCCGGTTTAACGCCGTATCGCATACTGAGTTTATTTTTAAGCAACTCTGCGACTTGTGTTGATGTAAGTTTCTTTGCCATAAAACTAACACAGATAATCTGTGTCATTCCCTCCTTCATACATTCAAATTATTACAATACATTTAATATAATACTACAAAACTATTAAAATTGCAACAAAAATTATTGCAAAATCAATTATTTAGCAATTTTTTATATAGAATGTGATTTTTCACAACATATTTTACCCAATTTGCCACCCTAAAATTTTCATCGAATTTTCAATCTCGGTTTGCGACTTTACATAATTGTTCTATTATGTAAAGTAAGTGTTGCATTTTTGTAGGATTTTTAAAGGTTTGAGGATTTTCGAAGCGTCAAAAACCGCATTCCTATGCGATTTTTGAGCAATTGTGGCAAAATGTCACTACTTCGGGTAAAACTGCACAAACGAAGGTCATAAAATTTGTCAAACTGCCCCGAAAAATCGCAAAAGTTACATTTTGTAACCTTTTAAAATCGGTTTTTTCGGCATAAAATTTGTGGTGTTTGCCGAAAAAAATTTTCCGGAATTGCTTGACTTTACGGGGTTTTCTGCATATAATCACTAACGCAGGGGTAAGAAAACCGCCTGCAAAATTTATGTCGAAAGGTTACAGAATTGTAACGACAGAAAGGTGAATATGATGAAATTAGGAAATGAGTCAAGAAGTATCGCTTCCCTCAATAACGAAAAGTCATCAGAAAACATTTTAGTTAAAAAGTTAAGTATTGCCGCAGCACTTATTTTTGCTATCTGCTTTGCTGCTGCTACCGCAACAGGCTTTGTATCTGCATCCGTTAAAAACTACACAGTCACAGACGGTGCAACACAAAAAAGCATTACAACCTATGAAAAGTTAGATGAAGCGCAGTTACTAAATCAGTCGGGAATTACTGTTGACGGTAACGACACAGTAGCACTTACCGAAAGATCGACAAACAACTATGTGCTGAATATCACCCGCAACTGTGAGATTACCCTCACATCGCACGGCAAGAGTGAAAATCACATTGTAAAGCAAGGCAGTGTTGCAAATGCTTTAAATGAAATCGGCACTACAGTGGGTGAAAACGATGTAGTAAGTCTTTCACTCACAGCAGATGTTAAAGAAGGTCTTAACATCTGCATTGACAGTGTTGTATTTGATACTGTTACCAAAACCGAAGAACTCAATTATAAAGAGTACACTGAGCTTGCAAAGTCAAACGATGACCTTGACGGCAACGCAGTAAAAGAAGGTCAGACAGGTGTTGTAGTTCACGTATACAAGAACAAACTTGTAAACGGCAAGGTTGAAGAGAGCGAACTTATTGAGCAGAAACTCGAAAAAGTCACAGGCACTCCCACAACTACAACTACAACCACAACTACAACCACCACAACCGCAACTAAAAAGCAGACAGCAACAAAAGCGTCAAGCAACACATCAAGCGCAGTAGCATACGCATCAAGCGGTAAAAGTGTAAGTTGCACATCAGTGCTTACTCCCGATGAAACCATTTTACTTGATGAAAACGGCGTACCGCTTAACTATTCAAAGAAAATAACAGGCAAGGCTACCGCATATTGCACAGGTTCACGCACATCAACAGGTGTTGCACCCAAGCCCGGGTATATTGCAGTAGATCCCAGAGAGATCCCCTACGGCACAAAGATGTATATCCGTTCTTCAGACGGCAGTTACACCTACGGTTACGCAATCGCCGCTGACACAGGCGGATTTGCTCACAACAGCTCAACCGTTGCCGACCTTTATATGTACAGTTATTCTGACTGCATCAATTTCGGCAGAAGAAATATTGAAATTTATATTCTTAACTAATAATATGTTTTCAAAAAAGCCACTGCAAAAAAGTGGCTTTTTAATTTTCTTGAATTAAATAGAAAAAACGTTCCCATAATATCTTTGAAAGGGAGTGTTTTTATGGTAAAAGGCGTAAACAAAAATATAATTGAAGTACACGACATTGAGAATGAGTATTTTGACAAGGCGATTTTATTTGTAAAGCCGGAATATGCGTTGTTTGACAATGAAAAGTTATTTAAAGAGGCGAGGCGGTATGTGAAAAACGCTGATTTAAATCGCAAATGCGGTAAAAAGCCGCCGCAAAAGAAACGCAATACTCCGCTCATCACACGGTTTGCGTATTCCGCATCTGCCGCTGCCCTTACTGCCGCAGTTTGCTATTTTTTAATGTAAGGCACGGTGTTGACAAACCCCGCAGTTTTTGATAAAATAGTGGTATGCTGTTTTTGGAGATGTTTAAATGGAATATTTCGCAGAAAATATAGATGTTGCGGTAATCGGCGCGGGACACGCAGGCAATGAGGCCGCACTCGCTTGTGCGCGTCTTGGCGTTAATACCGTACTTTTCACAATAAATCTGGACTCTGTGGGCAATCTCCCTTGCAACCCCGCAATCGGCGGTACTGCAAAGGGGCAGTTGGTGCGTGAACTTGACGCACTCGGCGGTGAGATGGGCAAGGCGGCGGACGATACTACCATTCAGTCACGAATGCTCAACCGCGGAAAAGGTCCTGCGGTACATTCGCTTCGCGCTCAAATTGACCGTCGTGCATATTCAGAGCGGATTAAAAGCACTATTGAAAATCAGCCGAATCTGCTTTTAAAGCAGGCGGAGATCGTTGATATTCGCAGAATTAACGATGAATTTGATGTCGTGACACGCCTGGGTGCTGTGTATCACGCAAAGGCGGTTATTATCTGCACAGGCACATATCTCGCAGGTAGAGTTTTCATTGGCGATGTCAACTACGAAAGCGGGCCGGACGGCACTTTTGCTGCAACCGCACTTTCGCAGTCGATTGTAAACCTCGGAGTCCCGCTTCGCAGATTTAAAACAGGCACGCCCGCTCGTGTGCTGAAAAGCAGTATTGATTTTTCTAAACTCGAAGTGCAATACGGCGACGAGCCTGCTTATCCGTTCTCACATTCAACGCAAAATCCGCCCGAAAACAAGGCGGTATGCTACATTGCGTGGACAAACGACAAGACAAAGCAAGTCGTTTTAAAAAACATTCACCGTTCCCCTCTTTACGGCGGTGATATTTCGGGTGTAGGTCCGCGTTACTGTCCGAGTTTTGAAGATAAAATTATGCGTTTTAAAGATAAAAAACGCCATCAGTTATTCATCGAGCCGTGCGGATTGAATACCGAAGAAATGTATTTACAGGGTATGTCGTCATCGCTCCCTGAAGATGTACAAGTTGAGATGTACCGCACCATTGAAGGTCTTGAGAATGTACAGATTATGCGGACAGCCTATGCCATTGAATACGACTGCGTTGATCCGACGCAACTCAAACCCACTCTTGAATTTAAAAATATCCCGAATTTATACGGTGCAGGTCAGTTTAACGGTTCGTCGGGCTACGAAGAAGCGGCGGTGCAGGGTTTTGTTGCCGGAGTTAATGCCGCTCGCAAAATCCTCGGCAAAGACGAATTTACACTATCCCGCTCAAATTCCTACATCGGCACTTTGATTGACGATTTGGTTACAAAGGGATGCAACGAGCCGTATCGAATGATGACCTCCCGTTCGGAATACCGCCTTGTTTTACGCCACGACAATGCTGACGAGCGTTTGATGGAGGAAGGCAGAAAACTCGGTTTGTTATCTGATGACGAATACGAGAATTATCTACGCCGTCAAAATCTTATCAAGGCGGAAATCAATCGTGCGGAAACTACATTTTTCCCGCCGACTGATAAGTTAAACGCAATTTTAGAGAGTAAAAATACCACTGCTGTCACCACAGGTGTCAAACTTGCCGATTTGATCCGCCGACCGCAGTTGTCGTATGATGATTTAACCGAAATCGACGAGGGCAGACCGCAAGAACTCACCCCGTCACTGCTCGAATCGGTGCAGATCGCACTCAAATATGAGGGGTACATAAAGCGTCAAAACGCCCAAATTCAAGAGGCGCTCAGGCTTGAGGAAAAACGGTTGCCCGAAGATTTTGATTACAATGAAATCAAGGGACTCCGCCTCGAAGCGCGGGAAAAACTCAATAAAATCCGTCCACGAAATATCGGGCAGGCATCACGCATTTCAGGTGTATCGCCCGCAGACATTTCAGTGTTGCTGATTTACTTCAGATAAAGAAAAAGTCCGGAAATTGAGGCACCATCCGTAAGGAAGGTGCCTCAGTTATATTCGCCTGACGGCGAGTGATATTGCGACGCAGTGATATTCAGTTGCCGCAGAGTGGTATTCGCTTCGCGAGTTTTGGGAGGCGAATATAATATCAC
>JAXJSX010000208.1:0-3233 GCA_036309925.1 Acutalibacteraceae bacterium
GAATGTATCTACACCAGTCTTAGTATCAAGAACGCCTTCACCCTTCAAAGCGAAGGTCTCGAGATCCTGAGTAGTAGCAGTCTTGATGTTATCGCGAGTGGGCTGCTCAGTCATAACAGCAACCTTGAGAACATCAGCAAGGCTCTTTCCATTAACAACGCTAACGTCAGAAACATTAACGGAAAGAGTGTACTTGAGAGCAAGGCTACCAAGATTCCTAACGGTCAGTTTCTCCCAAACCATTGCACCAGGCTCCCAAAGAGCAACTTCGTCAAACAGTTTGGTGGTGTCGGTAACTTCTTCATCTGTATCTGTTCCGTTTGTGTGGTAGAGTGCCACGTCAAGGTTACCGGCAACGATCTTATTATTGCCAGAGATAACGCTGTCTGTAAACCAAGCATATGTGCTGCCGATGAACATGGAAATGCAGATAAAGAGTGCAAGACCACTCATTATAAGCGAACGTTTGGTACTTTTCTTGTTTGTCATTACAAATGACCTCCTTTTTTATAGTTGACTTTTATGTGTTTCGGCCTTTATAAAGTCATAAATTCAAGACCGTATGTTTTGTGTTTGCGATTACGCCTGAATTATTTGATCCAATAGTTAGCAAATGCACTCTGTGCGTTGTCGCCTGTGTTGTCTGCCTGAAGTGCTTCAGCCTTTACTGTAATGGTAAAGTTACCGCTTGTGAACTTCATATCTTCCTGCTCAAACTTACCCGGGATAGTGACATTGTTGAACAGAACAGCGGTCTGATCCTTTACAAGTTTGTAGTTGTAGTAATACACATATGTAACGGTATTGTTCGCAACTACGGTAGCGTTGTTGTCCTCAGTCCAAGCGGTGGTATCCACATCCAGCCAAGTACGAACGTCAGAGGAGATACCCTGATTCTTGCAAGCAGTTTTGATTACTGCCCAATCGTCAAAGGTCACGTAAACACGAATCCACTGATCGTAATCACCTGTATTCTCAACAGTCGGATTCTTTGCAAGCTTATCGCCGGGGGCAATATCATCGTAAGTAACACCGTCCTGATCTTTTTTGGTAGGATCGGGATTTTCGGGATCGTTTTCCCATACATCTACCGAGAAATCAGGAGTGCCATCGCCATCACTGTCTGCGATTTTGAACTTATTGGTGATAGTATCCGAAGCGTTGAACCACGCCAATGATCCCATAGAAAGAATAGCAACAAGGCAAATTGCAAGCGCTGTGACGAACACCTTTTTCTTTGTCATCTTCATAATATTTTCCTCCTCTCTCCAAAAATTATATCTCAAACTTATGCCTGTAGGAATTCCTTAACAAGCACAAATTAGAAACCGTGATTACTTTACTTCACTCGGATTTTCCTCGTCCTTTTGCTCGTCCTTATTCTTTTTCTTGCTGATCATATCCGGCAGGAATGCAAAAACAACGAGCACAATACAAGTACCGATAGCGATATACATACCCGGTGGGTTTTGTACAAAGTCGGAAACATATCCGAGTTTCGGGATAGCAAACTGCGGAACGCCGATAACATTATTAAAATGCACAGGCTCACTATCTTCGATTTCGTTGGCATCGCCCTTAGTGTAGAAACGCTGGTTTTCAGCATCTATTCTGACTACACGGTGGGTTGCCACAACCAAATCTTCATTTAATATAAAGGTGATAGGATCTCCAACCTCGATGCTGTTTGCATCAACACTTTTGACATAAATCAGATCGCCCACGCTGTATTCAGGCTCCATACTGCCGGATAAAACGGTGTACACCTCAAATCCGAGCAAACGGGAACCCATCAAAAACACAGCGCAAATCACTATTACTGCCACTAACACGGTGGATACGATGTTCCATATCTTTTTTAATGTATTTGTCATAGCATTAACTCTCCTATCAGGCAATTACTCTGTTGGCTCTGTTGGCTCAGAAACGGTTGCAACAGGCTGATTGCCTTCAAGTTGTGCTTTGAGTGCTTGCAGTTCCTCCAGCATTTTAGCATTGGCGGCGCGTTCTTCCTCGATTTTATCTCTTTCAGCCTGCATTTCTTCCAGCTGCTCTTTTCTGTATCTGCGGAACAATGTAAAGAATTTAATACCCTCATAAATGATGATAAGCATAAACGGTGTGAAGATACAGACAAAGTAACCGGGTGTGGTTTTCAGGAAGTTGAAAAATGTGCCGAGTCCCGGGATATGACTTTGGTATTTACCCAAGATATACGGATAGGTGACGATTGCCTCGTCATCGGTATTTGTAGTTGTACCGTATGTAATAAATCCGGGATTGCCTTCGGCATCGGTTGTCAACTTTCTGATTTTATGTGTGATAGCCTCGCCGAAACTCTCGGAATTCTGCGACATATATGTGATAATATCGCCCACTGCCAATGTGGACGGATCAACCTCTTTAACAAGAATAAGATCGCCTGCATCGAAATCAGTAGCAGCCATTGAGTCTGAATTTACGATAAACATTTTGTAACCGAACAATGCTCGGTCATTGCGGTTGAAAGTCGTTACGGAAACGACTGTAAAGATCATCATAGACACCGCCAATAAAACGACCAACCAAACGATTGTTGTTTTGATTATGCTTAACGCTTTTTTCATATTAAACCAACTTTCCTATGTTTTTTAAAATACGGTTTCACCGAATGATAAACAAGTCGCATACAGTCCAACACAGTGGTTTCAAAGTGAAAAACAACAGGTTGAAATCACGAGTTTCACTTTTAAAAACACTTTCGCACAGTACTACACTTTATGTGGGCAATTATACCATATTTCTTCACAAAAATCAAGGGCGTTCAAGGATAAAATTTGACTTCTACAACAATAAACCTCCCATTTATTTCAAATCAGTGACATTCATAACCATTTACTAAAAATAAATTTCAAATCTCTCACTTTTTGTGAAAATGCAACAAAAGTAATTGAAGAGTTTATTTTTTTAGAAAAATCACTACCAATGGCAAAAAAATTGTGATATAATTATTTTAACGCTGTAAAGCGAAAGGAGTATTGTAATGAACAAGATTTACGAAGGAAAAACAAAGGATGTTTACTCACTCGACAACGGCAATGTAATGCTCAAGTTCACAGATGATTGCACCGGTAAAGACGGCGTATTTGATCCGGGCGAAAACAGTGTCGGTCTTACTATCGAAGGTATCGGTAAGGCGAACTTGCAAACATCAATCCACTACTTTGAACTTCTTAAAGAAGCAGGCATCAAAA
>JAXJSX010000209.1:0-8109 GCA_036309925.1 Acutalibacteraceae bacterium
ATAAAACCGTAGATAGCACCAACAAGGACGGTCATATTAAGTCCTTTAAGCACTTTCTTATGACCAAAATTTTTAGTTAATTTTCTTATTTCAACTGCATTCATTTTATCGTCCCCTTAATATACATCGCTCCCATCGGTACAGTCATATTCAAATGATCCACAGCATACATACCGCGAAAACTCCTCGATAGATTTCTGATTTCTATTGCATTCATTATTTGTTTGACTCCTTATTTACAGCATTGGTGCAAATATTCTGAATACCGCTCTAATAAATCTTCGCAGTAAATTCGTTTTCAGCATATTCGTCTCCGATACACGACAATAGTGAGGCACTTGGTGCACCCCACTTGTATCGAGTAATTTACTTTTTACCGCCTACTGTGTCAATACGAGCTTCAGCGGCTTTTTTACGTTCGTTGGCTTCTTCGATCTGTTTATCTCTTTGAGCTTGCATCACTTCTTTGCGACGGTTTGGATCACCCATAGTCTTTGCCTCTTCAAATTGTGCTTTAGACTCCGCCTTTGTAGCATTAAACTGCGCCTTAGAAACCTTTTTCTGCTCCTGTGCATTTTCTTTCATATCCTCAAATGCGTTTTTGAAAAATTCTTTTATTGCCATTGCTTTCACCTATAACCTTTCGTTAGTTTACAAACAAATTATAAGGTTTGGATGTTTTTAAAATTTTTGAGAAATGTTTAAGTTTTGTTAATTATGAAACTTTTAAATCAATCTTCATTTTTTTGCAGAACAAATCATTAAAGCAGTACTGCGGGTATAAAAATGCAAAGAACGTATAATAGCCCGTGCGTAGAATCAGCACAGAGGTATTATACGTTCACTCGCATAGCTTAAAATCAAGAATTGTGATGTTAAGAAAGAACTTATTCGACACCGCCTTTAATTAAGAAGTTTTAAAATGTCATCTTTTTTTGCAAGCCCTTCTGATGTAGCGGTTGCGCCGCCGCAGGCAAGGCTCATTTGAAGCGCCTTTTCATACCCTTCGTCACAATACGCAATAAAACCCGCTACCATTGAATCTCCCGCACCAACTGTATTTACAGGCTTTCCGCCAAGTGCGGATTTGATATGAACATTATCATTTTCGTCAACCAAGATTGCTCCGTCAGCACCAAGTGACACAAGTATATTTTTTGCACCCGACTTTTTAAGTTTGCGCGCTTCTGAGATAATGCTTTCATTATCGTTTAACTCACGCCGTGCAATCTCTTCAAGTTCACTTTTGTTTGGCTTAATGAGGTACGGATTAAATTTCAGCACATTTAAAAGCAACTTGCAAGTTGCATCAACAACAAATTTTATGTTTTTACCTTGTAACTTTTCGATGATTTTTTCGTAAATGTCGCTCGGCAGAGAGTTTGGAACACTGCCTGCAAGCACCAAAACATCACCGGCATTTAATTTTTCGAGTTTTTTATAAAGACTGTCAATATCACCCTGTGTGATAATAGGTCCTTGTGCATTGATTTCGGTTTCATTATCACTTTTGAGTTTAACATTTATGCGTGTAACCCCGCTTTTCAGGCGAATAAAATCGCTGTTGATACCGCTTTGAGTTACAGCATCATTCAACGCTTCGCCTGTAAAGCCTGCGATAAAACCAAGAGCAACAGACTGAACACCGAGTTCTGACAGCACAAACGAAACATTGATTCCCTTTCCACCGAAATATATCTGCTCACACTTTGAACGATTGGTTTCGCCATTTTTCAAATTATCAACTTTCATTACATAGTCAATCGCGGGGTTAAAGGTTAATGTATAAATCATAAAATGCTCCTATTTGATAATATTGAAAAAAGCATCCAAACGGATGCTTTTTTCTGGCAGGGGTAGCAGGATTCGAACCTACGAATGCTGGAATCAAAATCCAGTGCCTTACCGCTTGGCGATACCCCTATCAAATACTTGATTAGTATATCATATATTTTCACATTTTGCAAGTATTTTTTTAAAAAAGTTTTAATTTCCTAAAAAATTTTCGTTGAACATCTGCATTACCGCTTGTTTCAAGCCTTGATTCTCCGGTTTTTCTAAGTTTTTATCATCTTTTAATATCCGTCTTGCAAGTTTTTGAGTTGAACGCAAGATTTTCATATCTGATAAAATATTTGCGATTTTGAAGTCGGGTAATCCGTGTTGCCGTGAACCAAAGAAATCTCCGGGGCCTCGCAATTTTAAATCTTCATCTGCGATTTTGAAACCATCAGTCGTATCGCACATTATTTTAAGGCGTTTTTTTGAAATTTCATTATCGCTGTCAGAAATCAAAATACAAGTTGACTTATGTTGGCCGCGTCCTACTCTGCCTCGAAGTTGATGGAGCTGTGAAAGACCAAATCTATCTGCGTTTTCGATAACCATAATAACCGCATTCGGCACATCAACACCGACTTCAATGACAGTTGTAGAAATTAAAAGGTCGATATTGCCGTTTGAAAACTCAGACATTATCTTGTTCTTTTCATCGGGTTTCATTTTACCTGTCAACAAACCGAGTTTATAATCTTTAAATTCACCTTTTGACAATTCATTGTAAAATTGAATTGCAGATGCAAGTTCAATTTCATCATTATCATCAATCATCGGACAGACAATATATCCTTGTCTGCCATCGTCGAGGTGTTTTTTCACATAATTATACACTCTTTTGTGAAAACTCGAATCAACGCTGAAAGTTTCTATCGGCTGTCTGCCTTTTGGGAGTTCATTTAGAATGGAAATATCAAGGTCGCCGTAGATTATCAACGCAAGAGTACGAGGAATCGGGGTTGCAGACATTACATAGATATGCGGACTTTCACCTTTATTAGCAAACTCCGAGCGTTGCGCAACGCCGAATCTATGCTGTTCATCGGTTACAACCAACCCTAAATTTTCAAATTCCACACCTTTTTGGATTAGTGCGTGAGTGCCGACAATTATATCAATCTCACCGTTTTTAAGCATCTGATAAATTGTTTCCTTGTGTTTTTTCGGAGTCGAGCCCGAAAGCAACATTATACGCACGCCGCTGCCTTGCATCAACTTTGAAAGTGATGAATAATGCTGTGCGGCTAAAATTTCAGTTGGTGCCATTAAAGCACTCTGTAAGCCGTTTTTGGCACAATTATACATCAACGCTGCCGCAACAGCGGTTTTGCCTGAACCAACATCGCCTTGTAAAAGTCTGTTCATAGGTGTACTTTTTTGCATATCAAAAACTGCATCTTTTATAGCGTTTTTTTGGGCATTTGTAAGTTCAAACGGGAGATTACTGATAAATTCATCGGTATAATCGGTTGAAATTTTGTTTGCAGATGTGTTTTTCTTTTGAGATTTAATTTTCATTATTGCGATAGAAAACACAAGCAACTCTTCAAAAATAAGTCTGTTTCGTGCAACATTTATATCGTTTTGACTGTCGGGAAAATGTATTTTTTCAACCGCAAAGCGTTTATGGCAAAGTCCGAATTCATCGCGGACAGAGTCACTTAGGTTGTCAAACAGGCAGTCATTTGTGAGTTTGAATGCACTTGAAATCGCTTTTTCTATTGTAGCAGAGTTAAGTCCCTCTGTTTGTCTGTAAATAGGGCGAATTTTCGCACTCAACGCAGGCTCAATTTGAGGAGTATTCATTTCTCTATATCCACGCTGATTTATTGTAACCTTACCAAAAAGCAGAATTTCTTCATCTAACTTTGCCTTTGAAGCGAGGTATTTATTATTGAAAATCACAATGCGTAGTTTTGTTTTACCATCGGTTACGGAAAACGAATAGATTGTAAGTCCTTTTCTGATACGGTTTTCGCGGATAAGAGTGCAAACCGTTGCCTTGATACAACATTTTGTGTTGAGTGGGGCATCAGACACTTCAAAGCAAGTTGACCAATCTTCGTACAGTCTTGGATAAAACTCCAAAAGGGCGCCGACACTATCGACGCCCAATTTTTTAAACAGCTGTTCTCTTTTTTGACCGATTCCGTCGAGTGCAGATAACCCTGTTTTATAAAGATCCATACTTATTCAACCGACATAATGTAGTAGTAAACCGGCTGTTTACCGGGAATAAGTGTGACTTCAAGATTCGGCATTTTTGCTTCGATTGCATTTTTCACAGCTTCGGCACTTTCATCTGAAATGTCCTCACCGTAAATTAAGGTTGCATACTGACTGTCTTTTTTAGCAAGTTCTTTAATCATTCTGACAGTTGCCTTATCGACATCTTTTTCAACGAATTTGAGTTTGCCGTTTTTAAGAGCAAGGATTTCGCCTTCTTTAATCTTAAATCCGTCATAATCAGAATTTCTTGCAGCGAATGTGATTTGACCTGTTGAAACTTTGTCAGCATGAGTCTGCATATTCTGCGCATTAGTTTCAGCATCAGCGTCTGGATCAAATGCAATCATTGCGTTGATACCCATCGGGATAGATTTTGTCTGCAACACGATAACATTTCTTGTAGCCAATCGAGCCGCCTGTTCAGATGCCATAATGATATTTTTGTTGTTAGGTAAAACAAATACATTTTTAGCGGGGGTAAGTTCAACTGCACGTAAAATGTCGTCGGTTGAGGGGTTCATTGTCTGGCCGCCGCTAACGATAGCATCAGCACCGAGTTCAGTGAACAACGCCTGTATGCCTTCGCCTGCCGCAACTGCAACAAAACCGTAATCATTTTCGGGGACAGCAGGTGTATATTCACCTTTTTTGTCGGATTTAACGGTGTTTTTGATGTCGTCATTGCGTTTAATGTTTTCGTGCTGTTCACGCATATTTTCGATTTTCATATTGGTAAGAGCACCGAATTTCAAACCTTCCTGCAATGCTTTACCGGGGTTATCGGTGTGAACGTGAACTTTAATGATAGCATCATCATCTACTACAACAACGCAGTCACCGATTGTTTCTAAGTACGAACGCAAACGAATCGGATCACGGTCGATGCTACGGTCACGGTTTACAATAAATTCAGTACAATATGTGAATGTGATTTCTTCATCATTTTGAGCAACAACAGAAACAACCTGCTTTTGTGTAGAACTTTCAGCGTCTTCAGATGCAATTTCACCTTCGCCCTTAAATACCCGGAGCATACCCTCGAAAATTACAACAAGGCCTTGACCGCCCGCATCAACAACACCCGCTTTCTTCAAAACAGGCAGGATTTCGGGAGTTTGTGCGAGTGCAACTTTTGCACCTTCGACTGCAATTTCAAAAACTTTAACAGGGTCTGTTTCACCGTTTTCAACAGCAGTCGCCGCGCTGTTTGCAGCCTCCTTTGAAACTGTGAGAATGGTACCCTCAGTAGGTTTCATTACGGCTTTATAAGCTGCATCAACACCGGATTTAAGTGCATTGACTACATCTTGTGCGCCTGCTTCTTCAAGACCTTTTAAACCTTTTGAAAAACCTCTGAAAATGAGTGAAAGAATAACACCTGAGTTGCCTCTTGCACCACGGAGTAACGCAGAAGACACAACCTTTGCAGTGTCGCCGACAGACATATCCTTCTTAACAGCAAGTTCTTTTGCGGCGTTGGTCATTGTTAAGGTCATATTTGTACCGGTATCACCATCAGGTACTGGGAAAACGTTAAGTTCATCAACTTTTTGACGATTGTTGTAAATGTTATTTGCGCCTGAAATGACTGCACTACGCAGTATATTACCTGTAATCAAAACAAAAACTCCTTTTTAATTATTCGCCTTTCATGGCGTCAACGTGAACAGTGACTTTATTAACAGTAATTCCTGTCGATTGCTCGACAACATATTTTACTTTATGTGAAATGCTGTTGCAAATTGCGTTCAAATTCAGTCCGTAAGTGACGCAGATATGCAAGTCAACATTTATTTTATTGATGTTACCCGTAACTGAAATGCCTGTGTCAAGGTATGATTTGTTCGTAAGTTTAGAACGAAGCCATTGCTTACCTTTTGTTGCAACCATTGATGACACGCCGTAACACGAAGTAACTGCATCACCGATAAGTCGCGAAAAATATTCGTTTGCGATTTCAACTTTTCCGAGCCTGGTTTCATAAGTAATCATAAAAATTTCCGCCTTTCAAATTTATTTTTGAGATATATTTTGGAAATTATAATAAGCATCGCTAACCGACGAAAGTGCCGCAGGGGTGACAGCAGATGAATATCCTGTAAGCCCTGTGCGGTGACAAATCGGTATAAACGGTAGGTTTTGATTATAAATTTCAATAAATGTGTTAATATCGGTTTTAGATGAAATATAGTTGTTATATGCATCCTTTACTGCTTGTGTACAACCCGAATTGAAGATCACTTTTTCATTCTTTTGAGTTTCGCCGTCAACCTCGGTTGGCTTTGTTGTGGTGGTAGTTGTGGTTTCTTCAATTAGATTTTCCAATTCAAACAAAGGAGATAAATCAAAGTTCTTATTGAGTTTAATCTCGCAAAGAGATAAATCATAGTTGCCGGAATCCACGCGCTTTGCGTATGACGCACTATCAAGCTCAATTAGTTCAACAGAAATTCCGAACTTGCGAAGTTGCTCTGAAATCACAGTTGCGGTTGATTTGTGAGATGCAACAGATTTACTGTAAATCAAGTTTAGTGAAAACAGATTGCCCGATTTATCAAAATAAATTCCCTGCTCGTTTTTACTGCTAAAACCGGCTTTTGAAAAATAGTCTACAGCGGTTTCGGAATTGCCTGATGGAGACAGTCCCGACTTCACGCCGTCAGCAAATTTCACAGTGTTCGGGTAGATATCGACCGAAGGGTACGCATATGTGTAAAATGCCTTTTCAGTGATTTGCAAACGGTCAATTACATCATAGATTGCACTTTTTACATTTATATCTGCAAGTTTTTCTGAATAATCAGAAACCGAGAGATACACAAAATCTGTGTGCTTGATTTGGGATGTACCGCCCGAAAAAGACGGTAAATCGGAGGTGTTTTCACCGGAGTAGTAAATATCAATTTCACCTGAACGAATCGCATATTTCCACGATTCATTATCCGGGATGTTCATCAGTTCTACGCTGTTTTCAGGGACATCGGAATAATAACCCTTATTCGGCTCTAAAAATCCATCGCCGTTTTTGCTTGCATAGACATATCTGCCACAACCAATCGGGGGCAATTCACGATTATCAGAGTCTTTTCGATTACGAGAGCCTTCCTTAATTATAGGAAAATCGAGAATATTTGCAAAATTGATGTCGTAGTTTTTTAACGCAAAAGTGACGGTTCTGCCGGATGCGTTGGCAGAACTAATATTGCTCAGTTGCGTGGGATAGACAGAGTTTTCTGTTGATTTTGCGACATTGAAAGAGTAAACAATATCCGAGCCACTGACCGAAGAACCATCTGAAAATCTTGCGCTTTTTACGGTAACAGTACAAGTTTTGCCGGAGATTTCAATGTCCTGTGCAAGACAATTTTGAGGGTTCAGTTCATTATCGAGTTTAAAAAGCGGATCAAACATCAGCGAAGATAACTGACGATTGACCTTACTTGTGGCTGAATACGGATCAAGAGAATCGTTTGCGCAAAACGCAAGTTTTATGACGCCGACACCTGTTGGGGTTTTGGTTGTAATAGTTGTTGTAGATTCGACTTCAGAAACGGGAGTTTCTTCGTTGCAAGAAGCAAAACTCAAGCTCAACGCAACTGCGATTATCAACGCTATAGCCCGTTTAAGCATAGCGATTCCCCTTTCATCAGAATTATCTAATTCATTTTAACATATTTTCTAAACAATTTCAATGTATATTTTTTAAAAAAACATTAAATTTATGCTTTCATTTTAATAAATTTGTACCAAAATCAAAAAACGCGCATTATGCATCGTTTCCTTAATGACAATACATTAATGGAACTAAAATTGTGAATGACAAGAAATTTGTATCTCCGTTGTAGGTGACTATACGATGTTCGGACCGAATGTTACTATTGGCGATAATGTTTTCAAGGATAGAAAATAAACCCGTAAATAGAAAGATGGCGGCAAAGAGAAGTTAATCTCCCTACCGCCGTTTCGTTTAGTCAAATAGCTGACCGGGCATTTTCAGCTTTTGCTTAGAATGTACTTTTCACTTTATCTTTTTTTGTATATAAC
>JAXJSX010000210.1:0-5396 GCA_036309925.1 Acutalibacteraceae bacterium
AGATAGAATTATTCAGAGCGAATGCAAGAGAAAAATGGCAGAAGAATTTTAATTACGCAGTTAATAACGAATGGTTTGCACAAGAGATTTATAAAAAGGCGGATAAATAATGAAACGAATCGGCATTTTAACATACCACCGTAGCTTAAATTACGGTGCTGTAATGCAGTCGGCGGCGCTGTCGGGTGAAATCAAGAAGCGTTTTCCGGATGCCCGGGTGGATATTATAGACTACGGCTCGCAAAAAATGGACAGATACTACAAAATGATTACCGTTTACCGCGGAAAAGAGAGTCTGCCGTATATTTTTGATAGAGTTGCAATGTACCGTGCATTTCAAAGGGGATTAAAGCAACTGCCGTTATCCGAAAAGAAACTGATTTCAGATAATTGCGTGCGTTTTTATTCATATCTCGGCGATGAATATGACATACTCATCACAGGCAGTGATGCGGTGTGGAATTACAAAAAAAGAGGGATTCCCAATCCGTATTTTCTGTCGGGGGAAGTGTCAGCTAAACGCTTGTCATATGCGGCGTCGTGCAACGGACTCGGGATTGAAAGTTTTTCGGATATAACTTCAAACGAGCGTGAGTATCTGAAAAATTCGTTTGAAAAGTTTCAGTATATCGGTGTGCGTGACAGTCAGACAGAGCAGCTGGTGAAAAGTGTTTGCCCGAATTTAGAGGTGCATCATAACTGCGACCCGTCAATCTTACTCAATGACTTGAGTAAAAGTGATACTGCCGCACTTGCAGATAAACTCAAAAAGAAATACGGTTTTGATGTTAATAAACCGACAATAGCGTTTATGATGTCAAATCTCAACGGTGCGTTCCGCGAAGAAATTGCAAAACGCATAAAAGAAAAATACAAAGATAAATATCAAACCGTGTCGCTGTATTCCTACAACAAAAACGCGGATATTCCGTATATGGCGGACCTCACCCCGCAGGAATGGAGTATAGTGTTCGGCTTGTTTGATTTAACTGTATCGAAATATTTTCACGGCACAATGTTCTCATTGTTAAACCGTACTCCTGTGATTGCAGTCGGTGCGGAAAAATCCATTGACGGTTTGCCCAATAAAGTGTCTGACGCACTCGGCAGAATGGGACTTGAAGATTTTTATTTCCCCGCAAAAAGTGTTGACGATGTAGATTGGACTGCCCTTATGAACAAAATTGACGAGGGGCTCAACTGCAATCTTACAGACCGCATAAATAAAGGCATTTCAGGCGAAATCAAAACAGGCGAAAGTTTCTTTGAAAGTTTGAAAAGTTTTATTAACTAACATATAAACAGAAAATGTGATGGCTAACTAAGGTTTTGGCGCAAAGGAGAGATTGATCTTGAAAAAGGTGTTGATTTATTTTCCGATAAATAGATTGATTCCGAAAGGCGGCCCTGCGGGGTACCTTAATAATTTATATACCGAACTTCAAAAGTCTTATAAAGACAGTGAAATAGTTTTTGAATTTCTTCCGTCTGAAACGGTGCTTACAGATAATAAAGGACTCAGAGATTCAATGCCCAAACGCATCAGAGATGTTTACCGTGCATTGCGTTTTACCAAATTACTCAGCAAACAAAAACCCGCGCCCGACAACCTTGACAGTTACGATGCAATCCACTTTCATTCAACTGAAACTATGTATTACTGCCGTAAATGGCTTGAGGATTATAAAGGTAAGGTCGTGCTGACATCACATTCTCCGTGTATATATCATAAGGAGTTGATCGGCAGATTAAACCCCTTGGACTATAAATTGCTTAAATCCAAACTCGACAAACTCGAACAAATGGACATCTATGCCTTTGAACGAGCAGACTATATTGTTTTCCCGTGTGAAGAGGCGGAAGAGCCGTATTATAATACTTGGGACAAATATAAATCCATACGCAAAGCAGAAAAATACCGCTATATGACAACGGGTATTGTAGGCTGTAACGCAAAGGTTGACAGACAAAATTACCGCGAGAAATACAATATACCCAATGATGCGTTTGTTGTGTCGTATGCAGGCAGGCATAACGAAATCAAAGGGTATGCCGATTTAAAGAAGATTGGTAAAGATTTGCTCAGGGATAAAAATGTGTACTTCCTTATAGCAGGCAGAGAAGAGCCGATGAAAGGACTTAAAGACGACCGTTGGATCGAAGTTGGCTGGACAAACGACCCTCATTCGCTGATTGCCTCGTCAGATGTTTTTGTGTTGCCAAACCACGAAACATACTTCGATTTAATTCTACTCGAGGTAATGTCGCTCGGCGTTCCTATTGTGTTAAGTAATACAGGCGGTAATAAATATTTCAAAAAATACAACTTAGACGGTATGAAATTTTATTCAACGCTCGACGAAGCAAAATCAGCGCTTTGCGAGCTTAAATCAATGCCGAAAGATAAACTTAAAAATGCGGGAGAGCAGAATAAAGATGTATTTTCGGGCGAATTTTCGGTTGAAAAATTCACCGAAAGATACGTCAATGTAATTGCGGACATTTTAAGCGACGGTGAAAACAGATGATCGGCGGTTTCATAAATCGTGCGTTGAATAAAATCAAGCGTACACACAATCAGCGCCACGCATATGACTTCCCGGAGCAGTCGGGGGGTTGGCTGAAACATCCGAGCAATCCGATTTTGGGCGATAAAAGCACAGGCAGTATGTTTGACCCGTATGTACGCGAGTATGACGGTGAATTTTTGATGTGTGTATCCGAGCGGAAAAATCATTCGTTGGTGGTTTACCGCAGTGAAAACGGGGTTGATTTTAAAGATTGCCGTGAGATTTTGAGCGGTGTTAAAGATAGCGATTGGGAGCAGAGAGTCAATCGCGGATGTTTGCTTAAAGTCGGCGGGAAATGGCTGTTGTGGTATACAGGGCAGTGTGGAAATCAAAGCAAGATCGGCTTTGCGAAAAGTGCCGACGGTATTAGTTTCAGCCGTCATCCTAAGCCTGTTTTAGTCCCCGAACTTCCCTTTGAAAAGGGTGCGGTTATGAACCCGTGTGTTGTGTGGGATGAAGATAGACAAGTGTTTCGTATGTGGTATGCTGCGGGCGAGAATTACGAGCCTGATGTTATTGGCTATGCAGAGAGTACCAACGGTGTTGAGTGGACTAAAAACGAGGTTCCTGTGTTCACACCCGATAAGAATTTTAAATACCGCAGCAGTAAAGTCGGTGCGTGCGATGTAGTAAAACTGCCAAACGGCAAGTACTGTATGGCGTATATCGCATATCAAAATGTGAATGTCGCAAGAATTTGCCTTGCGTATTCCGAAAACGGCGAGAATAATTGGATTGATGATGAAAACAACCCGATTTTGTCGCCCGCAAAAAATCAGTGGGATGCCCATTCGGTATATAAACCCACTCTTTGCGTTGATGAAAGGCGCAAAAAACTGCTTTTGTGGTACAACGGGCGAGTTGACCACAATGAGCGTATTGGTCTTGCCGAACTTGATATTTAGGAAAAAGGAGTGTTGTCAATGCAAGTAAGTGTTATAATCCCGGTTTACAATACCGATTTGAAACTGCTTAAAGAGTGCATTGCGAGTATTGAAAATCAGACTTTTTCCGACTTTGAAATTCTGATCGTTGACGACGGCAGTAAGGCTGAATATGCAAAAAGCCTTGATGCGCTCGCAGATGAATTTTCAAAAATAAGAATAATCCATAAACAAAACGAGGGCGTGTCCGTTGCAAGAAATGTCGGCGTGAAACAAGCGAACGGCGAGTATATTTTATTCGCTGACGGCGACGATTTGCTTACACCGTTTGTGTTGGAAAGCGCAGTAAAATCGCTTTGTGATACAGGCGCGGATGTTGCTATCGGCAGAATACTTCAAACATCTGACCGACCGGATGAATTTCCGAAGAAAAATGAAAATCCAAAGGTTGAAATTCTCGACACAGATGAAAAGAGAACACAGTTTCTAAGACATATCTTCCTTAAAACCTGCAATGGCTGGGGTAGGGATGAAAACGGCTGGATGTATAACGGCGAAGGCTGTTGGGCGCATCTGATACGCAAAACTGTTGCAAATGAACTTCCCTTTGTGAAAGGTGTTGCGGTGGGAGAAGATACGATTTGGGGCGTGCAGATGTTAGATAACGCGCGCAACCTTAAAATCTGTCTTGTTGATGAATATTGGTATTACTATTTTCAAAATAACTACAGCGTTATGCACACTTTTAATATGAAAATCGAACAGCAACTCACAAAGCCGGTTTCGATATTAAATCCGATGCTGTCTGAGAGAGAATTTCCGGTGTACAACGCGTATATGCGTTGGATTTTCATAAAGCTCAAGCAAATAATATACAGATTTTATTTGTCTGAAGAATGTGAGTTATCTTTCTTTGAAAAACTCAAAAGATTTCGCAAACTTATAAGTAATGACCCGTGGAAAGCAGTATTGAAAGGACGCAAACAACTCAAATTTGCAGATAGATTTAAACTGTTTTTATATAGAAGAAATGTGATGTTGCCGTTGTTTTTACTTAAAGAAAAAGCAGGAGGAAAAAAATGAAATCGAAATTAAAACTCAAGTTAGATCACAGCGCAAGTATGCTGTTATTGATATTTGTTGTTTTAATGGAGGCAAACTATTGGGTGTTGCTTCAAAAGATAGTGAATACAAATATAAGAACTGTTTTTTGGATGATTGCAACTGCATTGCCTTTATTGCTTACGGGCTTTGCAATCAAACGCAGTAAAGTTATTCTACCGTGGTTGTTTTATCTCGGATTTATTTTAATAAACAACCAGGCACTTGTAAGAGGTGATTACAGGGATACATTGCGTCTGTGTTTGTGTGTATTGATGATGTTTGTCTGCTTGAACAGCCCGAATTGGATAGTTTCCGCACCGAAGGTGATTGTAGGGGTCGGCATTGCGAATGTTTTTGCGACACTGATTTTCTTTGTCAGTGACGGTTTGTATCAAATATATGCAACCCGAATACTCGGCTTCTATCAAAGCGGTACGAACAGCGGTCAGTACGGATACCGTGCGGCGCTCGCTGACCACTATTCACAGAACGGTACATACATTACATTCGTACTTATAACATTGTGCGCTATACTGTGTTGCGGTGCGCTGAAGAAACGCAAAAAAAATTATATTATTGTGTTAGCTGTTCTTTCGGCAGTAGCATTGATGTTGACTGCAAAAAGAGCGCACCTGATGTTTGGCACTGCAACCGTCATTTTAACATATTATGTGGCAAGTTCCGGAAATAAGTCAACACGCACACTAAGACTTATGATAATCGCGGTAGTTGCGTTGTTTGCATTTTCAATTTGTGTTGAATATGTACCTCAGCTCTCCGCTACATTTGAGCGATTTCAGTCCGCAGGCGAAGATACGGCAAGTACCAAGCGTTTTGA
>JAXJSX010000211.1:0-11797 GCA_036309925.1 Acutalibacteraceae bacterium
CCTGTTGCTCTCATAAGAGCGGCAACTGCATACCATTCAGCCTGCTTGCCTTTTGAACCGTCATAAGTACCCGCAGTAACTGTCGGATTTGAACCGTAATCTTCAAACTTAGAATTTCTTGTGCTGTCGTTTTTGAGGGTTGCAAGTTGGGTGTAACCCTTCTTTGCAGCGGTTAAGCAACGGTTTGCAAAGTCAGAATCAATGTTTTTGAATACATAGTAGCAATCTGCAAGTGCGCCTACAGCCGCAGCTGTTGATTCATACATTACACGGTCGACATACAATCCGTTTGAGTTGAAATTTGCATCGTTGTCTGGCTTGTCATACCAACCTGCAAACGCTTTTGTAACAATTCTCCAATAGAAACCGCCCGAAGGTGCTTGCATTTTAAGAATCCATTCAGCTTCGTATCTTGCTTCATCAAGCGCATCAGAGATGTTTTCGCCTGCTTTATCCTGGATTTTGTTTACATTTACAGCTTGAGGATAATACATATAAGCATAGAGCAGGTCAGTTACAGTCTGTGCTGCGGGAGTAGTGTATCTGCCGTAGTCACCCGCATCGTGTAAGCCGCCTGCAAACGCAGAAGCAGTAGATGTACCCGACTGAACGAACTTGCCTGATGCTGAATCGTATTTGTCGAGGATTGTTACAGTCTTACTACCTGTATGACAAGCGCCGTGTGCGTGAGTGCTACCGACGATGGACGAACTGAGCGCAGTACCGCATCTTTGATAATATAATGCGTCAAGCAATGCAGTGTTTACAGAGTTGTAAGGATTATCGGAAATTGTAAAGTTGAACGATACGCCAAGCGGAGTGCAAACCTTGTAAGAACCCGGAGTTGTAAGGTCGGTGAAAGTAAATGTACTTACATAATAACCTGTGAGAGTGTCGCTTGAACGAGTTGATGATGTACCTGAGTAAGCAACAGCGCCTGTTGAAGTGTTTACAACATAGCAAGCGACCTTGTTTACCTTACTTGATGATGCCGCAACATCAGACTTTTCCATAAGTTTTACCGCTTTAACAGCGTTGGTTGAATAACCGATTTGGTTAACTGCAACCATATTATTCTGTGATGTGGGGTAAGACGGGTCAAGAGTTGCGGACGGTGCAGTAGTTGTTGTAGTAGTGGTGGTAGTTGTAGTGGTGGTAGGAGCTTTTGTAGTAGTTGTAGTGGTGGTAGGAGCTTTTGTGGTAGTTGTAGTAGTGGTTGTGGTTGTTGTAGGACGGTACTGCTCAAGTTGTTCGATAGTCTTAGAGCCTGTGATTACCGCTTTTGTGTTGAAAATGTCGATTGTGTTGACTTTGCCATCAAAGTTGGTATCTGCATTGATAAGGCAGGTTTCAGAAAAACTTCTTGTAGAATCTGTGATGATAGACTTAATTCTCAGAATATCCATAGCGTTAACTTTGCCATCGCAAGTAGCGTCACAAGGCATATATTCACTTGCCGCAATACTACGGTAAACACCGATAGAAAGCACCAAAGCACAACATAAGCCTAAGGAAACAATGCGTTTAATTTGCTTAACCATTTTAAATATACCTCCATAAAAAAATTGTGTATTAGGCTAACTTAATTATAACAAACAAACAGAAATTTTACAATAAGAAGAGTTAATTTAATCATAATTTCGGCAATTTTTATAAATAAATTTTATCATAATTGTGCATTTTCAATAGTAATAAAAAAGCAGTTGAAAAATACAAATTTAAGTAATATAATATTTGTTAAAAGGGATGATGAAAATGAAGTTAATTAAAATTCGCAATTCAATGTTACTGTTGCTGACCTCGATAATCTGGGGTGTCGCCTTTGTGTTTCAAAGCAAGGGCGCAGATGTTATGCGTCCGTTCACCTTTAACTGTATCAGATTTTTTATCGGCGGCAGTGTCCTTCTTGTTTTGATTGCGGCTATTACCCTATTAAATAGGAAAAAAGAAAAAATCAGCGACAATAAAATGTGGCTTAAAGGCGGAATTTTCTGCGGTGTCGCGATGTTTGTCGCAACAAATTTGCAACAACTCGGCATTGAATATACCACTGTCGGCAAAGCGGGATTTATCACCGCGTTTTACATTGTGATCGTGCCGATTATCAGCATCTTTTTCAAGAAAAAGACCAGCCTTTTCATCTGGATTTCAGTTGCGCTCGCACTGATTGGATTGTACTTTTTGTGTATCAACGAAAGCCTTTCGATTAGCATGGGTGACTTGCTGATATTCCTGTGCGCACTTGCATTTTCAGTGCATATTTTGATTGTTGACCGCTTTTCACCATTGTGTGACGGCGTGAAAATGTCGTGCGTGCAATTCTATGTGTGCAGTGCATTATCGTGCGTGTTTATGTTGGTTTTTGAAAATGACGAAATACCTAACGCAATCAACGCACTCAAAGGCTTTGATGCTTGGCAGGCATTGATTGTAACAGGCGTTTTCTCGTGCGGTGTTGCATATACATTGCAAATTATCGGTCAGAAAAATCTAAACCCAACAGTCGCATCACTCATCTTGAGTTTGGAGTCTGTGATGTGTGCGCTGTCGGATTGGCTTATCTGTGGCAACACTATGAGTAGCAGGGAAATGTTCGGCGCATGTCTAATGTTTGCGGCAATCGTACTTTCACAACTACCGTCAGGTGTTTTCAAAAAGCGGACTATTCATAATTAGTACTTGATTTTTATGTTGCAAAATGTTATAATGTAAAAAAGCTAAACCTTAAATTTATTTTTTGGAGGAAACGTTATGAAAAAAATCATTTCACTTATGCTCGCAGGAATTATGACTGCAATCTGTCTTTGCTCATGCGGTTCTGATAACAACGAACTCGTAATGGCTACAAACGCTGAATTCCCGCCCTACGAATACAAAGAAGGCGAAGAATTTAAAGGTATTGATGTTGAAATTATGACTGCCATCGCAGAAGATATGGGTATGACATTAAAAGTCGAAGATATGGATTTTGATGCGATCATCTCGTCGGTTAATAGCGGTAAAGCAGATGTCGGCGCAGCAGGTATGACAGTCACAGAAGACAGACTCGAAAATGTTGACTTCTCTAATACATACGCAACTGCTCGTCAGGTACTTATCGTAAAGGCTGATTCAGGTCTTAATTCAATCGAAGCTATCCAAGGCAAGAAAATCGGTACTCAGCTCGGCACAACCGGTGATATTTATGCAAGAGACAGCATCGAAGACGGTGGCTTTGGTGAAGAAAATGTTCAGGCTTACTCAAAAGGCTTTGAAGCAGTGCAGGCACTCGAACAAGGTAAAATTTCCGCAGTTCTTATTGACAATGAACCTGCAAAGGTTTTTGTTTCTCAGGTAGAAGGTCTTGTGATTCTCGACGAGGCATTTGTTGAAGAAGAATACGCGCTTTGCGTTAAGAAAGGCAACACAGAGTTGCTCGAAAAAATCAATGCATCTCTCGCAAAACTTAAGGAAAGCGGTAAGTTTGACGAAATTATTGATAAATATATCACAGCCGAATAATTTACAAAATGCGTGATGAATGTTCACCACGCATTTTTATTTAAAGAAAGGGAAATTCAATGAGTGATTTTTTCAACTCAATAGCAATGTGGTTTGCTGCTTTGGGTGATGATTTATACCAAAACTTTATTGCAGAGGATCGTTGGAAGTACCTCACAAACGGTTTGCTTGTAACATTAGAAATTACCGTTCTTGCAGTAATTGTCGGTATTATCATCGGTTTTACAGTCGCAATAGTCCGTGTAACTCACGATCAGACAGGTAAATTTAAAGTTCCGAACGCAATTTGTAAACTGTACCTCACAATAATCCGAGGCACTCCTGTAATGGTGCAGGTACTCATAATCTACTTTGGCATCTTCGCGTCAGTAGACATCCCGAAACTTATTGTCGCAGTAATTGCGTTTGGTTTGAATTCGGGTGCATATGTTGCAGAAATCTTCCGAAGCGGTATCATGTCAATCGACAAAGGCCAGCTTGAAGCCGGACGCTCTCTCGGATTTAGTTATTTTAAAACAATGTGGCTGATTATTATGCCGCAAGCACTTAAAAATGTTTTGCCGGCACTTGGCAACGAACTTATCGTGCTTTTGAAAGAAACATCAATTTCGGGTTATATCGCAATGGACGACCTCACAAAAGGCGGAAATATTATAAGAAGCCAAACATATTCTGCATTTATCCCGCTTGTCGCTGTTGCACTTATCTATCTTGTCATAGTTTTGATTTTACAAGCGGGCGTAAATCACCTTGAAAGGAGGTTGCGCAAGAGTGATCATCGTTAAAGATTTACACAAAAAGTTCAACACTCCCGACGGGGAACTTCACGTTCTGAAAGGTGTCAACGAACATATTAAAAAAGGTGAAAAAGTGGTTATCGTCGGTCCGTCGGGATCGGGAAAATCAACATTTTTGCGTTGTCTGAATTTGCTCGAAACTCCTACATCGGGCGAAATTGCATTTGAAGGGGAAGTCATCAATTCACCTAAAGCCAACATTGACAAAATCCGTATGCAGATGGGTATGGTGTTTCAGCATTTCAATCTTTTCCCGCATAAAACCATAATGCAAAACATTACACTCGCCCCCATAAAACTCAAACTTATGAGTAAAGATGAAGCAAATGAAAAAGCACTTCAACTGCTCGACAGAGTGGGACTTAGAGAGAAAGCAGATGCGTATCCCGCACAACTCTCAGGTGGTCAAAAGCAGAGAATTGCAATCGTTCGCGCTCTTGCAATGAACCCGAAAGTAATGCTTTTTGACGAACCGACTTCCGCTCTCGATCCGGAAATGGTGGGCGAAGTTTTACAGGTTATGACTGAACTTGCCGACAGTGGTATGACAATGGCGGTTGTAACTCACGAAATGGGCTTTGCAAAAGAAATTGCCGACCGCATTTTATTTATGGACGGCGGTCAGATTTTAGAAAACGCAATCCCCAATAATTTCTTCAATAATCCCAAAAACGCAAGACTGCAAGATTTTTTATCCAAGGTACTGTAAACAAAAAACGGTTTGATTTTTTTCAAACCGTTTTTTACTTAATAACAATATCGTCTTTACTTAAAACCTGCTCTAATTTTCGCATTGCATTATCATTCAACAAAACACCGCACCTTTTATATTTAACGGTAGATTTGGTATCTGCAAAACACAGAAATACAGGACTTTCCCCTCTGTTTTCGTTAATTATTTTAATAATTTCATTTAGCTTTTCGGACTGTTTGCTTTCAAGTTTTAAGTAAATCGAATGAGTTTCAGGCTTTTTAATCGGGAATGCGTCATTCACAATAATTTCAACAGACTCATCATCCTTAATCGACGCTCTGCCTGAAAATAACAATGTCGTACCCTCTTTGATGAGCGGAAACAGTTTAATCAGCGCTTTCGGGAAGATGATTAAATTTACATTGCCGTAAAGTGCTTCAATAGTCACGAACTGCATCATATCGCCGGATTTTGTCTGCTTTTTCTTAATTTTTGAAACCACGCCGATGATTTTTACATACTCGCCGTCAGACATTTCACTAACTGAATCCGCAGTAGCACACCCGTTTTTCTTTGAATATTCGACAAAATCGAGTAACGGATTTGCAGTCACGCAAAATCCAAGTGCCTCGCGTTCAAATGCGGCAAGCGTTTCCTTATCAAATTCTTGGGTTTTGGGAATGATAATTTGAGGCGGTGCAATATCGGTAATGTCAAAAAAGCCGATTTGTCCGCTGATTTCTCTGCGAGCGTCTGTCGCAACTTCCGCTAAAATACGGTCAAGTGCTTCGAGCATATCTTTGCGGGTTGAATTAAGATTGTCGAAACAACCGCTTTTTATCATCGCCTCAACCGTTTTGCGATTGATACCTTTTCCACTCATACGCTTGCAAAAATCCGGCAAAGATAAAAAGTCACCGTGAAGTTCGCGTTCACGCACCACTTCATTTATAACAGCGTAAGAGATGTTTTTAATAGCGGAAAGTCCGAAGCAAATACCGTTTTCATCTGCTGAAAAATTATATCTTCCGCGATTGATGTTTGGCGGGGAAACTTCAATACCGAGTGTTGTACATTCTGCGATATACATCTGAATTTTAGTCGGTGAATCCAGCACACTTGTCATCAGTGCCGCCATATACTCTTTTGGAAAATGTGTTTTAAGGTAACCGTTGCGATAAGCCACCGTCGCATAACACACTGCGTGCGCCTTGTTGAATGCATATGACGAAAATGCACTGATCTTCTCAAATAGATCCGATGCTACAGATTCAGCGACACCGCGTTTTTTACATCCTTCGATGAATGTATTCCGCTCTTTGCGCAATACATCGTGTTTTTTCTTTGACATTGCTCTGCGGACAATATCAGCGCGTGCAAATGAATATCCACCGAGAGTACGGAACACCTGCATTACCTGCTCTTGATAAACAAGGCAACCGTAGGTGACATCTAAAATCGGTTTTAGCAAATCTGATGCGTATTTAACATTTTGCGGGTTGTGCCGATTTTTAATGTATTCGGGAATGGATTGCGACGGCCCCGGTCGGTAAAGCGATGTAACTGCTGTTAAATCTTCGATTGAACGGGGCTTGAGTTCTCTTATCACTCGCTTGATACCGTCAGACTCAAACTGAAAAATGCCGTTTGTATTACCTTTTGAAAACAAATCGAATGTCTTTTTATCATATTCGGGGATTTTATCAATATCAAAATCGGGATGCGTTTGATGAATATTTTCAAGACAATCATCAATAATCGTCAAATTTTTCAGGCCCAAAAAGTCCATTTTGAGCAGTCCCAATTCTTCAAGCGTTGTCATTGGAAATTGTGTGATGATATTGCTGTCGCTCACCGACAACGGCACAATATCGCACACAGGCATTGGCGTAATAACTATTCCCGCCGCGTGCATAGATGCGTGTCGTGGCATACCTTCGATTTTGCGTGCCGTATCGAGCAACTCGCGCACCTGTAAATCGGTATTATACATCTGCATTAGTTCTTTCGATTTCAGCGCATTTTCAATCGTCTGCCCCAGAACATTCGGGATTGCTTTTGCCACCGCATCTACTGTGTTGTAGGGTAACGCCATTGCACGCCCGACATCACGCACCGCTGCACGTGCTGCGAGAGTTCCGAATGTCACAATCTGTGCAACACGCATATCGCCGTATTTTTTTCGCACATATTCAATAATTTTCGGACGCTGTCTTGCACAAAAATCAACGTCAAAGTCGGGCATTGTGACTCGTTCCGGGTTTAAAAAACGCTCGAAAAGCAGATCGTATTTAATTGGATCGACTGCTGTAATTCCAATGCAATATGCAACTAACGAAGCCGCACCCGAACCTCTGCCCGGACCTACGGGAATTTTGTGATTTTTTGCGTAATTCACATAATCTGCAACTATCAAGAAGTAGTCAACATACCCCATCTGATTTATAACAGATAATTCGTAGTCAATTCGGTCACAGTATGTTTTATCATCACTTTTACCGAGCCTTTGAAGACCTTTCAGCGACTGCTTTTTTAGATATTCAAAATGGTCGCTGTTGTCAGGAGTATCGAAATTCGGCAAAATCGTCTTACCAAATTCAAACTCAACATTGCACCTTTGCGCAATCTTTGCGGTATTCTCAAGTGCTTCGGGAAGATGTGGGAATAGATTTCGCATTTCCTGTTCGGATTTCAAATAAAATTCATCGCAAGGGAACACAAATTTATCATCATCTTTCACCGTGTGGTTGGTGCCGATAAGAAGTAAATACTCCTGCATTTTCGCATCATCTTTATTGATGTAATGCACATCGTTTGTCGCAACAAGCGGTATATCAAACTTGCGTGACAACTCAATGAGTGCATAATTTACCTTATTTTGATTTTCAATGCCGTGATTTTGAATTTCAAGAAAAAAATTATCTTTACCAAAAATGTCGATGTATTCTAAAACCAATTTTTCGCATTTTGCGGTGTCATTTTCAATAATAGCTTTAGGGATTTCACCTTGCAAACACGCCGAAAGTGCAATCAACCCCTTGCTGTATTTACGCAGTAAATCTTTATCAACACGCGGTTTTGAATAGAAACCGTTGATATGTGCGGCGGATACAATTCTGCATAAATTTTTGTAGCCTTCATTGTTTTCGCAAAGCAAAACAAGGTGATAATAGTGAGAGTCGATACCTGCAGTTTTATCGGTCATTTTGCGAGGCGCAACATAAACTTCACAACCGATAATCGGCTTGATACCGTGTTTTTTTGCCGATTTATAAAAATCGACCACGCCGTACATAACGCCGTGGTCAGTGATAGCAACAGAGTCCATACCGCAATGCGCCACCGCATCCATCAGCGCGTCGATTCTGCACGCACCGTCAAGCAAACTGTATTCAGTATGCAAATGCAAATGTGTAAACGGCATTTTCTCCACTTCCTTATTTTAAATTTTCTGCATATTTTACTATTTTATTCAGTCCCCGATATACAGCCGACCGACTGATTTTAAGCAGTTCCGAAAGTTCATTTAAAGACATTTCAATGTTATCTTTTTTGGCTTTTGCGATAATCTGTAATTCATCAGATAAATTCACAAGACTGTCTTTTTTTTCGATTGTTTCGATTGCTTTAAGATATTTATATCCGCTGTCAGTTGTCTTTTTTAAGTTGGCTGTTGCGAAATTATTAAGCCTGTTTTCGTGATTGCGAATGTCTTTGAAAATCGCAGTCTGCATAATCTCCATCGAGCCGTTCGGCGCACCGATTATCGCAAGCAGATTTTCAATGCTTTCGGAATCCTTTATGTATACAACAAATTTCCTGTTTCGCTCAGTTAGGCGTGAAAGCGGGAAATAATCTTTGATGATCTTCAAAAAGTCAAAAGCAAGCCGTTCGTTTTTAAATACAAATTCGGCGTGATACTCCTTCTTCGGATCACTCACCTTACCGCAAGACAAAAACGTTCCTCTTACAAATGCGTTTATGCAGTTTTCGCATTTGAAAATATTTCTGTCGATCATACAATTTAAAAGCGACTTCAAAATATCTTCGGGAACCAGATCAAAATTCAAAATAAACTTTTCGTTATCGGTGTAAATTTCACTTTGAATGTTAAAGGCTTTATTAAAAAGCGAGCGAAAATACATTGCACTCGCCTCGTCTTTATAGTTAATCTTAACATTACTGCGTGTTTTTAAATTTGCAAACAGCAGATATGCGTAACTCTCCGCATATCTGCAACATTTCTTTTTAGTGCGAGCCGACAACATCTCGCTTTTTATAATATTCGCAAACGACATTTTAATACGCCTGTCTGCCTATATCGCGATGGCTGACTGTTACGTGTACATCGCTATTCATTAAATGACCGCTAAGCAGCTTTGCAAATGTAACCGAGCGGTGCTTTCCGCCTGTACAACCAAAAGCTATAACCACTTGACTTTTACCCTCTTTTTTGTAAAGCGGAATTAAAAAGTCAACTAAATCTTCGATTTTCGAGTATAACTGTTGCGACTCATCGAAATTCATAACATAATCGCGTACACATTTATCAAGCCCTGTTTGCTCACGAAGTTCGTTAATGTAAAAGGGATTGGGCAGGCATCTTACATCAAAAACAAGGTCTGCGTCCGCAGCGTTTGAAAATTTAAAGCCGAAGGACATTATATGAATGCTGAGCCTGTCTGTACCGTTCGGGGCAAACATCTCTGATATTCGATTTTTAAGTTTCTGCGGAGTGAGCATAGTTGTATCTACAATATAATCCGCAATCGACTTGATTGGCAATAACATCTTCTCTTCGAGCTTTACCGCTTCCTCAAGGGAACCGCCCGATTTTTCTGCAAGCGGATGCTTTCTGCGTGTTTCCTTGTAACGAGTAACCAACTTTCGTTCGCTCGCCTCTAAAAACAGAATCTTAAAATTCAAACTTGATTTTTTTAGCTCCGCAATAACACTGCTGAACCCATTGAAAAAGTCGCCGCCGCGAGAGTCTGTTACAACTGCGACTTTATCAAGCGATTCTGTACGTATACATAGATTTGCGAAATCTTTAATGAGTACAGGCGGAATGTTATCTATACAATAAAAACCAATATCTTCAAGTGCATTTACAGCAGATGATTTACCACTGCCCGATAAGCCTGTAACAATAACAAAATCCATTTATATCACCCTGATTTCACATTCCAACTGTACGCCTTTTTGCATAAAGACAGTTTCTTTAATAATTTCGACTAACTGTTTAACATCACTTGCTGTGGCATTGCCGGTGTTGATGATAAAGCCGCTGTGTTTTTCGCTCACCTGTGCGCCACCGACGCTTTCGCCTTTAAGACCGCATTCTTCAATTAAAGCAGCCGCAAAATATCCTTCGGGACGCTTAAACACGCTGCCTGCACTCGGGAATTCGAGCGGCTGCTTTGTCCGTCTGCGATCCATAAGTTCGTCCATAAGCGCACGGATGACTTCTTTATTGTCAAGTTTTCCGCGAAGTTTAACTTTTGTGATAATACCGCCGTTTTCGCTGAAAATGCTGTGACGGTACGATAAATCCATTTCATCACTCGACATTTCTTTGATTTCACCGTCTGCGGTTATATATTCGCAACCAACGATTACATCTTTGATTTCACCGCCGTACGCCCCTGCATTCATAAACGCAGCACCGCCGACAGTACCCGGAATACCCCATAAAAATTCAAAGCCGGAAAGGGAATTTTCAAGTGCAAACTGACACAGCACGCTGTTTTTCACACCACTGCCACATTCGATAATATTTTCGTCTTGAAGCGATATTTCAGTCATTCGCGATGTACTTATAACAACACCGTCAAAGCCGTAGTCATTGAATAATATATTAGAGCCGTTGCCAAAATAAACTGTGGGAATATCGTAATTCTTACAGTTTGTTATTAGTTCGCTGAGTGCATTGCTATCAGCAGGTGACACAAAAAGTTTCGCAGGCCCGCCGATTTTAAAACTTGTGTGCTTACTCATTGGCTCGTTTTCCAATACAGTATAGCGTGTAGATTCCAGCGTTTCTTTGAGCTTATCAATTTGCATAAGAAGTAAACTCCTTTTAGGTTTTATAAGTCGAGATATCCAAGTGTTGCCGCGCCGATAATACCGGCATCATTGCCTAAAGCCGCAGTTGTAATAACGGTCTTTTTATCGGTGTTTCTTGTGAATGAATATTTATTTACATATTCGTTAATCGGTGTTGTTAAATTGTCTTTTTCCTTTGAAATACCGCCACCGATGCAGAGAATTTCAGGCTGGAAAATGTTAATCATATCGACAATACCGCAAGCAATATATTCGATATACTTTTCACATACTTGAGTAGCGACTTTGTCACCGCTTCTCATACCGTCGAATGCGGTCTTGCCGTTGACATCTTCAATCGTTTCAGCAATCTTCCACATTTCTGATTCGGGATGATCTTGCATTGCGCGCTTTGTTTGACGAATAAGAGCAGTAGCAGATGCGTAAGCCTCCCAACAGCCCTTTCTGCCGCAAGAGCAATCTTCGCCGTCCATAATGAGAATGGAGTGACCGAGTTCTGCGCCGTAACCGTTTGAACCGCTGAAAACTTTGCCGTTGATAATAACGCCGCCGCCGACACCTGTACCGAGTGTGATTGCAACAAGGTTTTTGTATCCCTTGCCGACACCTGCGATATACTCACCGCAAGCCGCCGCATTAGCATCGTTTTCAATAAAGCAACGCTTACCACTTAATTCTTCGATGTAACGCTTCATAGGCACACCGTAAAATCCGAGGGTGCCTGCAGTTTCAATAACAC
>JAXJSX010000212.1:0-1884 GCA_036309925.1 Acutalibacteraceae bacterium
ATCGTTATCACCTTTCTCCTTATCCTCATCATAATAAGACGATGTACCCCAATGGGAAATGAAATTGACGACTGTGCTTACATCCACTTTTAGCTCAAATTTAATTATATCTGTTCTTCCGCCCTCTGCACTTTCATCTGCACCAAGTTGTTGCGTGTGGTAGACAAGGGGGCAACCCTGTGCAGTCACGATACAAAAACCCGTGTTAGCGGTACTGTTTTCGCTTTCATCAAGCGTGACAGAATATGTTTTATCTGCCTCCAAATAAACAGTATGTGTTGTATTGTCGATTTTATTTACTGCGACTTCGGACTCATTATCGGTAATTTGAATTGAAACATCAAAGTTTGACGACTTTATAACATTAAAGCCGGATGAAACATTGTAGGAAAAATATGCGTATGCAGTAAGGGTCATAGCAAACAAGCAAAGAAGCATTGTAACTACAGTGACTGCTAATCGCGTCATCATTACATTTTCACGAACTTTTCCGTGTTTAGGTACATAGAAAAACTCGTTATAAAGTTTTTTCACTTTATCAGCCTCCTTTCAGGGATTTGCTACTCAATTAGTTTGTGTGTTGGGACGCATTGACAATAATGCCAAGCTCGACTTTCGGGATAGTAGTGCCACGGTAGTTTGCTTCATTGCCGACTGCTTCGGGCATACGCACAACAAGTGCCATATATGAAGTTTCACCGGGCTTGAGAGTTGCTGTATCAGTGGAATAGTTGTTGAGTTTCATTGTGGCGATTTCTTTTGCCTTATCTCGAGTGGAAACTCTATCTTCCATCGCTTGCTCGGTATTAGCAATCGCAACGCCGAATTTCAGATAATCCTGCAAATTGAAACGCTGACCGAATGCGTTAGTCGCTATGGTATAATCAGTAACATTAACAGCGGTCTTGAAATCAAAGGCACGATCACCTTTGTTCTCTACTTTTAAATATACAACCTGCACATAGCCGGGTTCATAAAGGGCTTCGTCGTCAAATATATCGGTCTTGCCGTCAATGGTTTCCCACGTGCCGTCATCTAAACGGTGGGATACCTCAAGTTCAAAATCGGCAATGTGAAATATGTTTGTTACATCCTCAGAGGTATCCGTAAACCACGCCAGCGATGCGCCTGTACCGAGTATCAACCAAATAAGGATCGCGCACAAGCTGAGGGCTAAAGCGATTCTTTTATACGGTTTTTTCTTGTGCTTGATTGACACGCTTTGTTCCTCCTTTTTTTAGAATTGCGCGCTGTTTTCTTCCTGTTCCCGTTTCTTTTTACGCCATACCAAAAGAATGATTATCATAATCAGAGAGCAAAGCATAATAGCGATATACAGTCCGATATTGGAATTATCACCTGTGTACGGAGCATCGGGATCGGCTTGTTCAACGGGAAATTCCTCTACTTTAAACTCCCAATCCAAATATCCGATTTCGTTTTGAAACTCATTATCTAACTCCAACGGCACATCTAAGATGACATCTAAATTTACTTCGCCGCCCGAATAGAGCGTACCAAGGCACACCCAATCGGTGAGTTGTGCAGTTTCATTGGCAGCAGCATCGAACATATACGCCATTTCGTTGTCTTCACTCTTTTGTACTTTAAGGCTCAGCTGTGATAAAAACTCTGCTGAATTCTCGTGTGCGCCGAGAGAACGAATGTAGATTTTCACCTTGACGTTATTAGATACATCATTTTTGACGGTAATCTTTTGTGTTAATGTATCGCCGGGCATAACTCCCTTGAAATTCGGGAACAAGTCAGTCGGCGAATACTCGCTACCCGGCTCAAAGATAAACTCTCTTGCGTTTCCGTCATAACTTACCTTACCGTCTGTTGCATATACAGGCAAGACTGACGAAAAGGAGAGGATCAAAA
>JAXJSX010000213.1:0-3426 GCA_036309925.1 Acutalibacteraceae bacterium
CCCAATCACATCCATTACGCATCATTTGCACAAGCTTTGGTAGTAGTTTTGTATTCAAAATTTTGAATACAAAACTACTACCAAAGCTTGTGCAAATGATGCGTAATGGATGTGATTGGGATAGGGGAGAGATTTAAAAAGGCTCTGATTTGAAAAAATATTTAAATTTCCCCTTTAAAATGATTTTGATTTGTGATATACTGTTTGCATAGTGTTTAAATTAAGGAGAATGAGATGGGCAAAATAATTGCTATCGTTAACCAAAAAGGCGGTGTCGGCAAGACTACGACAGCGGTAAATTTAGCGGCGGCGCTCGGTGCTCGCGGCAAGAAAGTCTTGCTTGTGGATATTGATCCTCAGGGAAACACCACCAGCGGTTACGGTATTTCAAAAAAGGGACTTGAAAAGTCATCGTACGAGATGATTCTCGGCGAAGTCAGCGCAAGAGATGCGGCGGTTAAATCGGAGTTTAAGAATGTAGATGTAATTCCGTCGAACATCAATTTATCGGGTGCAGAAGTTGAGTTGATTGATATGGACAACCGTGAGAGCAGACTTAAAACTGCGCTTGCAAGCGTTCGGGAGGATTATTCGTTTATATTGCTCGACTGTCCGCCGTCGCTCGGACTGGTTACAATCAACGGACTGGTTGCGGCGGACACTCTGCTTGTTCCGATACAGTGTGAATATTACGCACTTGAGGGATTGTCGCAGTTGATGAAAACGGTGCGCCAGATTAAATCGTCGTACAATCCGCAGATTGAAATTGAAGGCGTGTTGTTGACGATGTACGACGGCAGATTGAATTTAACACAGCAGGTTGTGACGGAGATTAAGAAGTTCTTTCCGAAGAAGGTGTTTGCATCTGTGATACCGCGGTCGGTCAGACTGTCAGAGGCTCCGAGTTACGGCGAGCCGATAATGTATTACGATCCTCGTTGCAAGGGTACTGTGGCGTATGCCGATCTTGCAAAAGAGCTGTGTAAGAAAAATAAATCTATTTAAGGAGGAATTGTTATGGCCAGAAAAAGCGGACTCGGCAAGGGTATGGATGCGCTTTTCAGCGAAAATGTGAACACCGAGCAGAGTTTTGAAGTGCCGATTATTGACATTTCACCCAATCCCAATCAGCCGCGAAAGCAGTTTGATGAAGATGCTTTGGCAGAACTTGCGGGGAATATCTCGCAGTACGGACTGCTTCAGCCGATTGTTGTTCGTCCGAAAGGTGCGGATAAATATGAAATTGTTGCGGGCGAACGCAGATGGCGTGCGTGCAGGAAAGTCGGAATGAAAACGGTGCCGGTAGTTATAAAGGAACTCACCGAATCCGAAACGATGGAAATTGCGTTGATTGAAAATCTTCAGCGTGAAAATTTAACACCGGTTGAAGAGGCACGCGGTTACGAATCGTTAATAAAAGAGTTCGGTCTCACACAAGATCAAGTGGCGATGAAAGTCGGCAAATCGCGTTCAGCGGTTGCAAATTCGCTTCGGTTACTTGAACTCGGTTCAATCCTGCCGTTACTTGAAAATGGCACAATCACCGCAGGGCATGGCAGAGCATTACTCGCGATTAAAGACGAAGGGATGCGTATGCAGGCGCTCGAGCTCATCAAAAACGGCGCAACCGTTCGTGACATTGAAAAGATTGCGAAGTCGCAGAAAAAAGTAAAATCAGAACCGGCCGCAACCGTCACTCCCGCAAATCGTCCGCAATATTATAATGAAGTTGAACTTGCACTCAAAGCGGAGATGGGCAGAAAAGTCAAAATCGCATCACAAGGTAAAAAAGGTACCCTTATGATTGATTTTTACGATGAACAGGATTTAGCACATTTAATTGAATGGCTGTTTACAAAAAGATAAAGGAAAGGCAAGATAAATATGTTAGATATCAGATTTTTAAGAGAAAACCCCGATGTAGTTAAGAAAAACATTAAAAACAAATTTCAAGACAGCAAACTTCCGCTTGTTGATGAAGTTATAGACCTGGATGCACAATGCAGACAAGTTAAGCAAGAGGTAGAGGCGCTTCGTTCCAAGAGAAACAAGGCGTCTAAAGCCATCGGCGGATTGTTTGCACAGGGCAAACGCGACGAAGCTGAAGCAATGAAAGCAGAAATCGCAAAAGACGGCGGTAAAATCGACGAACTTACAGCGCTCGAAAATGAATTATCCGAAAAAATTAAAAATATTATGATGGTGATTCCGAATATCATCGACCCGAGCGTGCCGATTGGTAAGGATGACAGCGAAAATGTCGAAGTAGAAAAATACGGCGAGCCGATCGTCCCCGATTTTGAAATCCCATATCACACCGAGATTATGGAATCGTTCAACGGTATTGACCTCGACGCCGCACGAAAAGTTGCGGGCAACGGTTTCTACTATCTTATGGGCGACATCGCAAGACTTCACTCTGCGGTAATTTCTTATGCGCGTGATTTTATGATTGATCGCGGTTTCACATATTGCGTACCGCCGTTTATGATTCGTTCAAATGTAGTTACCGGCGTTATGAGCTTTGCAGAAATGGATGCAATGATGTACAAAATTGAGGGCGAAGACCTCTATTTAATAGGTACTTCCGAACATTCAATGATTGGTAAATTCATCGACACCATCACCCCCGAATCTTCGCTTCCGCAGACACTCACAAGTTACTCACCCTGTTTCAGAAAAGAGAAAGGTGCACACGGCATCGAAGAACGCGGTGTATACCGTATCCACCAGTTTGAGAAGCAAGAAATGATCGTCATCTGCAAACCCGAAGACAGCCCGATGTGGTTTGAAAAACTGTGGCAAAACACAGTCGATTTATTCAAATCAATGGAAATTCCGGTACGCACACTTGAATGTTGTTCAGGCGACCTTGCAGACCTCAAAGTTAAATCAATCGACGTTGAAGCGTGGTCACCCCGTCAGAAGAAATATTTTGAGGTTGGCTCCTGCTCAAACCTCGGCGACGCTCAGGCTCGCAGACTTAAAATCCGCATCAACGGTGAAAACGGCAACTATCTCGCACACACACTTAATAACACCGTTGTCGCTCCTCCGCGTATGCTTATCGCATTCCTTGAAAATCACCTGCAAGCAGACGGCAGCGTAACAATCCCCGAAGTGTTGCGTCCGTATATGGGTGGTAAAGAGAAGTTAATACCGAATAAATAATGACAATATTAAAAAATCTCCCAAAGTGTTGGGAGATTTTTTAATACACAGCTTTAATACACCGTTTTACGCACTTGTTGCCGTCAAACCATCTGCGCATATTTCAGCGTGATTTTTGCTTGTGCGTTGTTGTAGTGTTTAATGTTTCACGTGAAACGCTTGCAGTTGCCATAATATAAGAGTGTAAATCTCTAATTTTGTTAAAACAAAAAAAGCCGCTGAAAGCGACTTTTTTTCTTGGAGCGGATTACGAGG
>JAXJSX010000214.1:0-1601 GCA_036309925.1 Acutalibacteraceae bacterium
CCGTCAAAGGTGCCAAATCCAGCGCGATCATTTACAGTCTGATTGAAACAGCAAAAGCAAACGGTATAGAACCGTACACCTATCTTAACCTCATCCTGACAGATATGCAGTACATGGGCAGACCGTTTTCAAATGAAGAACTGGAAAGCTTCATGCCCTGGAGCAAGGAGATCAAAGAATCCATTGCAACGAGAACCAAACCGGCACCATTAACAGAAGAATAAGGTTTTTGCATAATCAAGCCCTCGGTGTTTTGCCGAGGGCTTGCGTTTTGGGGGATGGGGTGGTTGTTGAGCGGTTACCCCGTTTTTGCGTAGAATGCCCTTCACGGGCGTTTTAAGCGCCTATTGTTTTTTAGCTGTAAATCAACTCGTGATTGACAATTTCTTCGGCACGGTTGCGGATAGAGTTCATCTTTTTAACCCACAGCATTTGATTTTCTGCTTTGAGCTGTTCTGTTACACCCTCACGCTCTGCAAGCTGACTTACCAACCGATCAAACATATTCTCCGCCTGTTCGTCGATATCGGCGAGATAAGCGGTCAGCTTGCCTTTAGTAAGCAGATTTGTGTAGAGAATTTTACGATTGTGTTCCAAATAACGAAGCCTACGTTTACCGAATACGCCGATTTCGACCTTCGGCTGTTTGGGTAATTTCAAATCGGGAAGAAGATAATCACCCTGCTGTGTATAAGATATTTTTGTCGTCGTCATAGTCTTTACCTCCGAAAATAGTGAAATTTTTTATTGATCAGAAGCACGATTCAGCGCTTTTTAGGCTATTTTCGGTAATTTGACAGCATTTCAAATGCCGATATTCTTTGATTTTTCGATAAACACTGCGTTTTTGCCAAGAGAATTGACAGTAAATTTGACAGTAATTTATCTTATTTTAACAGATTTCAACTTTACTCAACTTAACTGTACGAACACTCGGAAACCCAGTATTCAAGCCGTTTTCGAGCATTTTGAGTAAAGTTGGCAAAAGAAAAACAGCAGTCGAAAAACTGCTGTTTTTGGTGCCGGTGACCGGACTCGAACCGGTACGGTATCGCTACCGGCGGATTTTGAGTCCGCTACGTCTGCCAATTCCATCACACCGGCAAATTTACCATGCTTAATTATACATTAATAACTTAAAAAAATCAAGTCTTATTTTCAGGTTTTCTCTTTGTTTTGAGTTGTTGCAAATTTATATATAAATTTACCTGAATACGAAAATATTTTATTTTATTTGGAAAAATTCGTTTTTAATTCTTATACGGTTGCCAAAATGACAAAACTATTATATAATATAGACGTATTGGTATTTTCAGCGGTCAGGCGACTTTCGGTTTGGTCCGATTGTATCCGCCGCAAAGAATCTTTGGAGGAATGACAGATGGAAAAGAAAGAAATGCTCTACGAAGGCAAGGCTAAAAAGGTATTCGCTACAGATGACCCCGCTCTCTGCGTTGTATCCTACAAGGACGACGCCACCGCGTTCAACGGTGAGAAGAAGGGCACCATTGTCGGCAAGGGTGTTGTAAACAACAGAATGAGCAACTTCATGTTCAAGCTGCTCGAGAAGAACGGCGTTCCCACCGACTATGTCGAGGAGC
>JAXJSX010000215.1:0-2499 GCA_036309925.1 Acutalibacteraceae bacterium
GTAATAGGATAGGTAAACGGCGTTGCCGTTGATTTAAAATGACGCACCCCATTCGTTCGATAGAGCGAAGCGAACGCCTCGTTCTTCAAACAAAAAAACAAAACGGCGAGAAAAACTTCTCGCCGTTTTATTGTAATTTCGATTAAACTGCTCTCTCGACCTTACCTGAACGCAGGCAACGGGTGCAGGCGTAAACTCTCTTAGGAGTACCGTTTACAACAGCCTTTACACGCTTTACATTCGGTTTGTATGTTCTGTTTGAACGTCTGTGTGAGTGAGATACCTTAATTCCGAAAGTTACCGCTTTTCCGCAGATTTCACATTTTGCCATGTTCTGCACCTCCTTTAAAATTGCACATTCATAAGTCCGAAAACCATTTTAACAGATATAAACCAAAAAATCAAGTCTTTTTTTTATTTTTTTAAAAAAAATTCGAAAAACCTCTTGACTTATCCAAAAACACACATTATAATAGTATAATGCACATAATGGGCGACAATAGCCTGTTATTTGGAACTTTATTTGGATTATAGCAGATAAGCTTCCAAAAATCAAGTGGTAATTTAAAAAAATTTTCCCACAAAATTTTGACTGCTAATGACAAGTAAGGAGAGATCAAAGCCTATGGTGAACGTTAAACCGGTACAACTCGGAAAAAACACGAGAATGAGCTTCGCAAAAATCAATGAAGTGCAGGAAATGCCTAACCTCATTGAAGTGCAGAAAGACTCATACGATTGGTTTCTGAAGGAAGGCCTTAAAGAGGTTTTCCGTGACATCGAGTCAATCACAGACCACAACGGCGTGCTCGAACTTAGCTTTGTTGACTACAAGTTAGACGATGAACCTAAGTACAGCATCAAGGAATGTAAAGAAAGAGATACGACTTATGCCGCACCGCTTCGTGTTACAGCACAACTTTTAAACCGCGAAACAGGTGAAATCAGAGAAAGCGAAATCTTTATGGGCGACTTCCCGCTTATGACTGATTCCGGTACTTTCGTTATCAACGGCGCAGAGCGTGTCATCGTTTCACAGCTTGTTCGTTCTCCCGGCGTTTACTTCTCAAAAGAGGTAGATAAAACCGGTAAAGACTTATTCAATTCAACCATTATCCCTAACAGAGGTGCGTGGATTGAATACGAAACCGACCATAACGATGTAATGTATGCGCGTATCGACAAAAACCGTAAAATTCCGATGACAGCATTTTTGCGTTCACTTGGTGTTGAAACCAACGAACAAATCATCGAATTACTCGGCGAAAGCGACCGCTTGCTTTCAACACTTGAAAAGGATGCAACTTCAAACCGTGACGAAGCATTGCTCGAAGTTTACAAAAAACTGCGTCCGGGCGAGCCGTTCACTGTTGACGGTGCATTGTCACATATCTATAATCTTTTCTTTGAACCGAGAAGATACGACATCTCCAGAGTCGGCAGATATAAATACAACAAAAAACTGGCACTTTCCGGCAGACTTGCAGGACAGACCTTATCCCGTCCTATCGTTGATCCCCGCACAGGCGAAATCGTTGCCGAAGAGGGCGATGTAATCAGCCGTGACAGAGCGTTTGAGATCGAACGGCTCGGTGTCAGCGAATGCTACATCACAGTTGAATACGAAGGCGAAATGGTTGAGAGAAAAATCCTCACCAACGGTATGGTAGATGCTAAATATTTCGTTTCATTCGACCCGCAGGAATACGGCATCAATGAAATGGTATCTTTCAAAGTTCTTTGTGAGATCCTCGATTCCGCTGAAAACGAAGATGCAATCAAGGAAGCATTTGAAATGCGCCGTGCCGACCTTATTCCCAATACAATCACACTTGAAGACATCTATGCTTCAATGAACTACATTTGCGGACTGCCTGCAGGCATCGGCACTATCGACGATATCGACCACCTCGGAAACCGTCGTATCCGTTCGGTCGGTGAACTTTTACAAAATCAGTTCAGAATCGGTTTTTCTCGTATGGAAAGACTTGTTCGCGAAAAGATGAACTTACAGTCACAAGACACCGACAACATTTCACCGCAGTCTATTATGAATATCCGTCCGGTAGTATCTGCAATTCGCGAATTTTTCGGATCATCACCGCTTTCGCAGTTCATGGACCAAAACAACCCGCTTGCAGAACTCACACATAAGCGCCGTCTTTCAGCGCTCGGCCCCGGCGGTCTTTCTCGTGACCGTGCAGGCTTCGAAGTTCGAGATGTTCACTACAGCCACTACGGCAGAATGTGCTCAATCGAAACACCTGAAGGTCCGAACATCGGACTTATCTCCCACCTTGCGACTTTCGCAAAAATCAATGAATACGGCTTCATTGAAGCACCGTACAGAAAGATCGACAAATCAACCGGTGTTGTCACTGATGAAGTTGTTTATATGACCGCAGACGAAGAAGACGATTATATCGTAGCGCAGGCGAACGAACCGCTTGATGAAAACGGTAGATTTGTGCGTCCGAGAGTAAACTGCCGTCATAGAGA
>JAXJSX010000216.1:0-4771 GCA_036309925.1 Acutalibacteraceae bacterium
ACACCTATCTCAACAACTGAACCTGCTCCTATCGAAATGGGCGGCGAAGAAGAAACCACAACAGCACCTGTTGAAGAGGAAACCACAACAGCACCTGTTGACGAAGAAACCACAACAGCACCTGTTGACGAAGAAACCACAACAGCACCTGCAAATGAATACGAAAAATTCTATGGCACAGGCGACTACAATATGGACGGCGAACGCTCAATCGCTGATGCTCGTGCTATCCTCGTAGATATTGCTAATGCTGCTGAAGTTAGCGATGACTTGCTCAAGATCTGCGATATGAACGCAGACGGTAAGATTTCAATCGCTGATGCTCGTGCTTTACTCGTACTCATCGCAAACGGTGAAGTAGCTTATTAAGAATAATTTTTACTAAAATTTAAAGACCTTCTTTGGAAACATTGAAGGTCTTTTTTCTATCAATTTTTAGAGATTACAGACTTTTTGTCGGAGTTTTTAATTTTTAATGCGATAATCAATGCAAGTCCGACTGAAAATACAGCAAAACATATTGAAAACCAGAAGAAAACCGACTTTATGTCAACAATATTGAGAGATGCTGATACTCCCGCAAAACACAGTCCCACAGGCAACGCAACATTTTTTGCGCAGGGGACTTTTGACAGACGCGATATTCCGATACACACGCAGTATATACACACCGCAACCTCGATGATACAGCAAAACAGCATATTAACAGTACTGATAACTTCAATTCGCTGGATAAAGTCGAAAAGTTTTATCGCACTCACCGCATAGTATGACGGGAAACTGAGCATTGCACACACATTACTGCCAAGCGTCAAAATGTCACGAAGCATTGTAATTGTAACAATCGCAACCGCAAGAGCACCACCGAGAATAATTACTTTTTTCACAGGTTTTGTGCCGACTATATGAGATACTGCCCCGATGAAAATTATGGTTTTGCAAAAAGTCCCACAGAAAAAATATATAAAATCATATATAAACCCATTAAACCGAAAAACATCATACAAATTTTTGAAATTTATATCGGACATTGTTAAAAGACTTGTGATTATCAAAGTCGCGCACACAAAAATCAAAAACACAAACGCACTTTTCCCGGCAACATTCATCCCGCTTTTCACCATTATCGCCGACACAAAACACACGCAAAACGCCAGCAGTAATGCAGGAGTGTTAGGCAGGGCCGTCGCACCGATCATCTGTGTAAACATTTTCAGCGATAAACACCCGTACACCACCGCCAGCAGTATTAAAATAATCGAAAATGCTATAAAAAACGGCTTTTTAAACAGCACCGCAACCGTGTCGTATATGTTGCTTGTCTGACGGAATTTCAGTATATACGCAAATAATGCCATCGGCAAAACCCCGCCGAGTGCTGATGCCAAAAAACACAGCGGAGCATACCCGCCTGACCGCATTTCACCGTATGTCACAGTCAGATTTCCGCACAAAAAAACGCACAGCAGACTCACCGCCTGCGTGACATTCAGCCTGTCACTTCCCATTAAATCACACCTTACATAAAAATGCTTGCACCCGAAAAAATGCAGTAAATCATCAAAATTACAGCAACCCCCGCAATCAAAAAATACAATGCAGTCTTGCGTTTCGGATGTCTTTTCATCTGTCTGAAATCAAACAAAAAAATCAGCGAATATGCTAAACATAAAAACAGCAGTAAAAACATACACTCACCTTTAGTCAATCGTCTGTTGCCTGTTCGATAATTGCACGTCGACAACAATTTCGCCACTCGGCACATCGCTTACATTATAGTCACGCATCTTTTGTGCGACTTTTTCAACACCTGATAAAATTTGGTTTTGTACAGCATCTGAATTATCAGCATCGAACGCAGATGCGTGAACTTCAATTAAAATTTCCTCTCCGTTAGTTTCTGTCTTTGACTTTGTAATCTCACACCCGAAACTGCCGTCATCTGTACCTACCTCAATCACCGCACGGCTCACACTCGAACACAGAAAACTGTAATACACCGCATCTTCCGACGAAATATCACAAATACCTTTCCAATCTTCCGAAACCACAAAACCACCTGCCTCAACGGTATCTTTCGCATCAGACTTTATATTCAGAGTCGGCAATACGCAATGTTCACCTCTTGTGTTGCTTTCATAAACTTCAAACGGAGTGATTTTATGTGTGTTAGATAAACTTTTTTCTCCGGATTCAATAGATTTTGCAAGCTCGGTTGAAATCACATTATCAGTAGTCGGCGCAATCGAAAAAACATCAGCCGCAAGACCGCCGCTCACCGCAACCGACATATTTTTTTGAAACGCAGGACTTTCAATAAGGAAGTCAATAACATCCGAAATTCCATTATTGCACAGGGCTTTACCTATCACCGCAATTTCACAGTTTTTAAAATAAAGTTCACCGCCTGTCGTATCAGTCAGCAAAGCCACCGCCTGCTCAATGCTGTTCGCCTGCTGTACAATCACCACTGACGACTGACTTTCACGCACATTCTCACCTGACTCGCTGATACTGCCGAGTTCAGCAGTTACTTTGTACTTATACTCCTTACCTGTGTCAATGCCGATTCCCATCACTATCGTGTAATTTTTGAGTTCGTTGTAGTCGTAGCACCCACACGAAAAAATCATCAAAACCGCACTGAAAATACACAAAATCAAACTTTTCATTTTCTGATCTTATCCTTTGCAAAAATGGGGCGTGTACGCATTTTATCGTGCGGTGCGCGAAAATAAATATCTTTAATGTCCTGAAACCCAAATGCAAGCGACACATAATCATACCCGAATGATTTAACGGAAAGCAAGTGAATGAGTACAATTATCATAAACCCAAAAAATCCGTAAAATCCGAGCATCGCCGTCGACACTAAAGCAAGAGTGCGGATTATAATCGCTGCCCCCGAAAGTCGCGGTACACACAGCCCGGTTATCCCCGTGAACGCTACCACAATCACCATCGGCGCACTTACGATTTTAGCCTCTACCGCCGCCTGCCCCACAACAAGACCGCCGACAATACTCAACGCTTGTCCCACCTTTGACGGCATACGGATCCCCGTTTCCCTTAAAATTTCAAACACAAACAGCATAAATACACACTCTAAAAATGTCGGGAACGGTACTCCGCGCGAGGCTTCGGCAATGGCGTTCAAAAATGTATTCGGGAGCATCTCGCTGTGATATGTCACAAGCGCAAGGTATATAGACGGCAGGGAAATTGTGATGAAAAAGCCGATTATTCGGATAATTCTGCCAATAGATGCAAACCAAAAATTCAAATAATAGTCATCGGGTGACTGAAAATTTTCAATAAATAAATACGGAGCGGTCAGCACAATCGGAGTACCGTCAACAATCAACGCAACGCGCCCTTCAAGCAACTGCGCCGCAACAATATCCGGCTTTTCAGTCGAGCCACAGGTCTTAAATGGAGAATGGCGCCTGTCTTTAATCTGTTCATCAATGTAATTGGTATCGAGTATCCCGTCAGTACGAATTTTTTTCAGTCTGCGTAGAAATTCAGTCAGCATCCTTTTATCAATCAGCGAGTCCATATACGCCACGCAAACAAGCGTGTTTGTACGACTGCCCATGCGGAAAAATTCAAACTTCAAGTCACTTGATAAAATTCTTCGCCGTATCATTGAGGTGTTTACAATCAGCGCCTCCGTAAATCCCTCTTTCGAACCTTTAAGTCCCCGTTCGTTGTCGGGCTCTGAAATCGAACGAGTCGAAAATCCCTTTGTTTCAACAGTGATTGCACGATTGCTCCCCGATACAAAAATCGCAGTATCACCGTAAAGCACATCAGTCACAATGTCAGAAATGTTATCCCGTACCTTTATATCAAGGCTTGTAATCATTTTTTCTGCCATTGCGTCAATGCGATCACCGTTACCGTCAAAAGACATTGTAATCAGCGGGGAAGTGATACTTTGATAAATGGAGTTGGTTTTCACCATTCCGTTTACTGAAATGCCGAGATACCGAATTTGTGGATTTTGCCTATTTTCAAAAAGACGAATAACTACCGTGTCATCACCATTGAAAATCTGCTTGAAAATGCGGTAATTTTCATCAATATCAAGGCTTATTCCGATGTCATAATCAATGAAACCGTAACGGTTCGCAGATGTATTCAAAATCACACTTCCTAACAAATCTTATGTACTTAATTTTAACAAAAACTTTGAAATAATACTGCTTTAGTTAAGATAATTAGAAAAATAATCACCAAAATGTACAAAAATAACCAACGGAATAAATGAAAATCATTACCGTTTTGTAACATCAAACAAATTGATATTTTTTTGAAAAAAGTGTTGACAAATTGGAATATTTAATATATAATAAACAAGTATCAAAGGTGTGAAAACACCGAAAAAAATAATTATTTTTTTTAGGAGGACACTCAAATGAAAAAGGCAAGATTAGTCATCGCAATGGTTCTCGTAGCTATGATGACAAGCGTGTTCAGCTTTGCATCTGCAGACGCAATCACAGTAGGCGTAACAGCTGACAAAACAGAAGTAAGCGTAGGCGACGAAGTAACAGTATCTTTTATCGCTCCGGAAGGCCTTATGGCTCTCGATATGGGCGCTACATGGAATGCTGAAGAACTCGAATTAGTTAGCACAAAAAAAGGCAACGCATTCGAAATCGCAGTAAAGTATGGTGAGGACAACAACCAGGGCGCAGGCGCTGCTTGCTCACAGGGCGGATTTGATCCCGCTACTGCTGGTGAAACTGTATTCTCAGTTACATTC
>JAXJSX010000217.1:0-8757 GCA_036309925.1 Acutalibacteraceae bacterium
ACTGCAAAAACTGCTATAAATGTATCCGCTACTGTCCCGTTAAAGCCATTCGTTTTTCGGGAAATCAAGCACATATTATAGGCAATGAATGTATACTTTGCGGAAGATGTTTTGTAGTTTGTCCGCAAGAGGCAAAGCAGATTGTTGATGAAACCGAAAAGGTAAAGGTTTTCCTGCAAAGCGGTGATCCTGTTATAGTCAGCCTTGCTCCGTCATTTGTTGCAAATTACGACGGAGTCGGCATCGACTCTATGCGCAAGGCTTTAAAGCAGTTAGGCTTTTATGATGTTGAAGAAACCGCAATCGGTGCAACCATTGTAAAAACCGAATATGAAAGAATGTTAAAAGAAGATGATAGGGATGTTGTCATTTCCTCCTGCTGTCATTCAGTCAATCTTCTTATACAAAAGCACTACCCTGCGGCACTCGAATATCTTGCGGATGTAGTATCGCCTATGCAGGCACACTGCAAGGATATTAAATCGAGATTTCCTAATGCAAAAACAGTATTTATCGGGCCGTGCGTTGCAAAAAAGGATGAGGCAGAGCATTATTCGGGTATTGCAGATGCAGTACTCACTTTTGAAGAACTTTCTAAATGGTTGCAAAGTGAAAACATCACACTCGAACGCCAAATGGATATCAATCTTCACTCCCGTGCGCGTTTGTTCCCCACCACAGGCGGTGTACTCAACACTATGCAAAAGGATGCTAAGGATTATACATATATGGCGATTGACGGCATTGACAACTGTATTGCCGCACTTAAAGATATAATTGACGGTAAGGTTCACAAGTGCTTTATTGAGATGTCGGCTTGCGTCGGCAGTTGTGTAGGCGGTCCTGTAATGGAAAAATACCACCATTCTTCAATCAAAGATTATATTACCGTGCAACAGTTTGCGGGAAAGAATGATTTTGAAGTATCACAGCCTAAAGCATCAATCCTTAAAAAGAATTTTGAGTATATTGAACAGCGTTCGCAGATGCCAAGTGACCTTGATATTGCGGGTGTACTTCGTCAGATGGGCAAATTCAAGCCCTCGCAGGAACTTAACTGCGGTTCTTGCGGATATAATACCTGCCGTGAAAAAGCAATCGCAATTTTACAGGGAAAAGCAGAGATTTCAATGTGTCTGCCGTTCCTTAAAGATAAAGCAGAAAGTTTTTCTGACAGCATTGTAAACAATACCCCCAACGGCCTTATCGTCTTGAACGATAAACTTGAAGTTCAGCAGATAAATAAAGCCGCACGGGAGATTATGAACATCCGCTCGGCTAATGACATCTTAGGTGACCAGGTTATCCGTATTCTTGATCCGACTATGTTTATGCAGGTTCGTGATACGGGAAGGGACATCAGAAACCGCAGGGCGTATCTTGCGGAATACAACCGCTATATTGAACAGACGGTGATTTTTGATAAAGACTCACGCTTGATTATCGGAATTATGCGTGATGTCACAGATGAAGAAAACGAGAGAGAAAAGAAAGAGTGTATCAGCCGTCAGACAATCGAAGTTGCAGATAAAGTTGTAGATAAACAGATGCGAATTGTACAGGAAATTGCATCGCTCCTCGGCGAAACAGCGGCAGAAACTAAAATCGCACTTGCGAAACTAAAGGAGTCTATTACTGATGAATGATTTATGTGCGGATATCGGTTACAAAAGTATAAATCATTACGGTGAACAACTGTGCGGCGACCATGTGGATATTGTAGAACCAAATGAAAATTCAACCGTTATTGTGCTGTCAGACGGACTCGGCAGCGGTGTTAAAGCCAGCATTTTGTCAACGCTTACCTCTAAAATCATTTCAACAATGATGGCGGAAGGCTTACCTCTTGAAGAATGTGTTTCGACTATTGCGGCTACACTTCCCGTATGCTCTGTGCGTGGCGTTGCATACTCCACCTTCACGATTATACATCTGAAAAACAATCAGACTGCTGAAATCATCCAATATGATAATCCCCAAGTGATTTTAATCCGTGACGGCATACATTGTGAATATCCTAAGACTGAGATGAACATTGACGGCAAGAAGATATATAAAACGGTAATCAAACTGCGTGAAGACGATATTTTTGTTGCTATGAGTGACGGTTGCCCCCACGCAGGAATAGGCATTGCGTATAACTTCGGATGGAAACGCGAGGATATAATCAGTTTTCTTGAAGCGTTGGTGCCTGCAGGGTACACAGCAAAAACATTGTCGACTATGCTGGTTGATGAATGTAACAGGTTATACGGAAATGAACCCGGCGACGATGCTACCGCTTGTATTGTGAAGATCCGCAAGCGTGTACCGATGAATATGCTGTTCGGTCCCCCGTCAAACCGTGATGATGCAGACAGAATGATGTCGCTGTTTTTCTCAAAACAGGGAAAGCATATTATTTGCGGCGGCACCACATCATCTATTGCGGCAAAATATCTGCATAAACCCTTGCAACCGAGTCTTAATTTTGAAAGTTCGGATATACCGCCGATTGCTCATATTGAAGGCGTTGACCTTGTAACTGAGGGCGTCATCACCGTTAATAAGGTTGTGGAATACGCACACGATTATTTAGGCGAAAACAATTTCTACGAGCATTGGAGTTTTAAGAAAGACGGAGCGTCGCTTATATCCCGACTGCTTTTTGAAGAGGCGACTGACATCAATTTTTATGTGGGCAGAGCGGTAAATCCCGCTCACCAAAACCCCGATTTGCCGATAAATTTCAATATTAAAATGAACCTTGTTGACGAATTGTCAAAATGCCTGAAAAAGATGGGCAAACGCATTAAAGTGAGTTATTTTTAAGGAGGAGAAAAATGAGAAAGTTTGATACAAAAGTCCAACACTTGAAATATAAAGTTTTAAGAGAGGTTGCACGACAGGCTTGGAACGACACTCTTTTAGAAAATATACTTGAAATCCCCAAAAAAATCGTCCCCGGAAAGACTTCGACAATGCGTTGCTGTGTCTATAAGGAAAGAGCAATCCTTGCAGAGCGTGTAAAGATTGCAATGGGCGGCGACACTGATAACCCGAATGTAATCGAAGTTATCGACATTGCGTGCGACGAATGTCCCGCCGCAGGCTACGAAGTAACCGACTCTTGCCGTGGCTGTCTTGCTCACAGATGTGAAGACGTATGCAGACGAGGCGCAATTTCTTTTGACCACAACCATGTGGCTCATATTGACAAAACAAAGTGCGTCGAATGTGGTCAGTGCGCAAAGGTTTGCCCGTATTCCGCTATTGTAAACCGTAAGCGTCCTTGCCAGGTAGCCTGCAAAATCAAAGCGATTTCAATCAACGAAGATAACGCAGCATCCATTGACAACGAAAAATGTATAAGTTGCGGTGCTTGCGTATATCAATGCCCGTTTGGTGCGATTACTGATAAATCGTACATTTTAAATGTTGTTGACCTTATTAAAAAGAGCGAACAGGGCAGAAATTACAAACTTTATGCCGTTGTCGCACCTTCTATATCGAGTCAGTTCTCCTATGCAAAACTCGGGCAGGTCATCACAGGTCTTAAAAAGATGGGCTTCCACACCGTTGTCGAAGCCGTACTCGGAGCTGATATGGTTGCAATGAGCGAGGCAAAGGAACTTACCGAAAAGGGATTTTTAACAAGTTCGTGCTGTCCTGCGTTTGTGTCCTATATTAAATCGTCATTCCCCGATTTAGTACCGCTGATTTCCCATAACCGCTCACCGATGGCTGAAATTTCAAAGTACATTAAAGAAACCGACCAAAACGCAAAGACTATTTTCATCGGCCCGTGTACTGCAAAAAAAGCAGAGGCGCATCTTGAAAGCGTAAAGCCGTATGTTGATGCGGTGCTGACATTCGAGGAACTGCAAGCGTTGTTTGACAGCCGTGATATTGACATCACCACACTTGAAGAAGGCGTTTTGGATAACGCTTCGTACTTCGGCAGAATTTTCGCGCGTTCAGGCGGTCTTTCGGATGCAGTAGCACAGGCACTCAAAGAACAAGGTCTCTCGGACTTTCCGCTTAAAGCGATTACCTGCGACGGAATTGAGGCTTGCAGAGTGGCACTTCTCAAAAAGAATAAAAATTTGCTCGATGCAAACTTCATTGAAGGTATGGCCTGCACAGGCGGATGTATTGGCGGCGCAGGCTGTCTTACTCACGGTGAAAAGAATAAAGCAGAGGTCGATAAGTACGGCAAATCCGCATTTGAAAAGACAATTTCCGATGCAATTTCAATCTTGAAATAGCTCCTTTTTAACACTCCGTTTGAATTTCAAGCGGGGTGTTTTTTTATTTTTCACAGTCCAAATATTATCAGAAAAAATTCATAAATTTGGAACGGTTGCGGAACGCAAACAGAACATCAGCGGAACAAGCAATATTGTACAATGTATGTACAAGCGCGATGCTTGAAAAATTTTTTAGGAGGAATAATTATGTTATTCGAAACTATCGCTAAAATCATTTCTGAAAGAACCGACTGTGATGTTGCTGCAGTTAAACCGGAAAGCACTTTTGTTGAACTCGGTATCGACTCACTTGACACAGTTGAACTTCTTATGAGCCTTGAAGATGAAATCGGTATCGAAATCGAACTCGATCAGAAAGTTGAAACTGTTCAGGATTTAGTTGATTTCATCGAAAGCAAAAAGCAGGACTAAGATTATGATTAAATCCGAAATCTGTGAATTGCTCGGTATTCGTTATCCGGTATTCCAGGGCGGTATGGCGTGGATTGCTGACGGTAAGTTGGCATCCGCCGTATCGAACGGCGGCGGTCTTGGTATTATTGCCGCAGGAAACGCTCCGGGCGAATATGTTCGAGAACAAATTAAAATTGCAAAATCGCTGACGGACAAACCCATCGGCGTTAATATTATGTTACTGAGTCCCTTTGTAGAGGAAGTTGCAAATGTTGTGGTTGAAGAAGGCGTTGAAGTCGTCACAACAGGGGCAGGTAACCCTTCAAAATATATGAAAATGTGGAAAGAAGCCGGCATTAAAGTCATCCCGGTCGTAGCATCAGTCGCTATGGCAAAGTTGATGACAAGACTCGGTGCGTCTGCGTTGATTGCAGAAGGCGGCGAGAGCGGCGGTCACGTCGGGGAACTGACAACTATGGTTTTAGTCCCTCAAATTTGTGATGCAACCACACTGCCTGTCATTGCCGCAGGCGGTATTGCCGACGGCAGAGGCGTTGCCGCAGCGTTTATGTTAGGCGCGAGCGGTGTGCAGATGGGTACTCGTTTCCTGTCTGCTGAGGAATGTAACATTCATCCTACATATAAAGAAAAAATCATTAAAGCAAACGACCTTTGCACTATGGTTACAGGCAAGCGACTCGGCCACCCCGTTCGCAGTCTGCGTACCCAGTTTGCAAGGGATTATTTTAAAGCGGAATATTCCGCAATGCCCGATGATGAATTAGAAGCACTCGCAACAGGCGCATTGCGTTTGGCTGTGCAAGAGGGCGACAACGAAAAAGGCTGTTTTCTATCAGGTCAGATTGCCGCAATGGTGAAAAATGTACAGCCTGCCGCAGAAATCGTAAAGGAAGTAATGGATGAGGCAGAGCCTATCCTTATGGGTGCATCAAAATGGGTAAAATAGCATTTATTTTTTCAGGCCAGGGCGACCAATATTCCGGTATGGGTAAGGAACTTTGCCTTCAATACGAAAGCGCAAGAAAGATTTATAAACTGTGCGACGATATTCGTCCGGGCACTTCAAACCAGTGTTTTGAAGGTACTGATGAAGAACTCAAAGAAACTAAAAACACTCAACCTTGTCTGTTCGCAACCGAACTTGCGGCGGTTGAAGTGCTTAAATATCACGGTATAAACCCCGATGCAGTCGCAGGATTTTCTCTTGGTGAAGTAGTTGCCGCAACCGTTGCAGGTCTTGTAGATGAAAGCACAGGCTTTAATCTTGTTTGCAAACGCGGTGAACTTATGCAAGATGCTGCTGAAAAAGTTGATACTTCTATGGCGGCAGTTGTAAAACTCACAGAGGATGTTTTGCAATCCATCTGCGATAAATTCGACGGCATTTACCCTGTTAATTTCAACTGCCCCGGTCAAATCACCGTCGCAGGTATCAGCAGTCAAATGCCCGACTTTTTCAACGCTGTAAAGGCTGAAGGCGGCAGAGCAATCCCCTTGAAAGTCAAGGGCGGTTTCCATTCTCCTTTTATGACTGATGCTGCATCAGCGTTCGCAGAAGAACTCAAAAAAGTTGACTTTTCTTCACCCAAAGTACCGCTTTATGCAAATTTAAACGCACAGCCTTACGGTGAAGATGTAGTTTCTACCCTGTCAGAACAGATCTGCAATCCTGTTCGCTGGGAGAAAACCATACAAAATATGATCAAAGACGGCGTCGATACATTTATTGAAATCGGCCCGGGAAAGACTCTTACCAATATGGTAGCAAAAATCGACAAAACAGTAAAAGCATATTCGGTAAGCGATATAAAAACCGTACTTTCAGAGGTGAAATCATGTTAAAAGGTAAAGTTGCCGTTGTAACAGGCGCATCCCGCGGAATTGGTGAGGCAATCGCACTCAAACTCGCATCTCTCGGCGCTGACATCGCTGTTATTTATGTCGGAGACACTAGTTTAGCGGAAAATGTATGCAACAAATGTACAGATACATACGGTGTTAAGGCAAAGTCGTATTATTGCGATGTGTCTGATTTTGAAACCGTTAAAAATACTATCGCAGACATCAAATCAGATTTCGGCACAATTCACATTCTCGTAAATAACGCAGGTATAACCAAAGACGGACTTATGGCAATGATGAAAGAGGATGATTTTGATAAGGTGCTCGACATCAACTTAAAGGGCGCATTCAATACCATTCGTCATTGCGCAGGCATTTTCATCAGAAACCGCGAAGGTGCAATTATCAACATTTCATCTGTTTCGGGTATGATGGGAAATGCGGGTCAATGTAACTATTCCGCATCAAAAGCAGGACTTATCGGTCTTACAAAGTCGGTTGCAAAGGAACTTGCAGCACGCGGTGTGCGTTGTAATGCAGTCGCACCCGGATTTATCAAAACCGATATGACTGAAGACCTCGCAGACAGCCCGCTTGTTGCAGCTATCCCGCTTAATCATATGGGAGAGGTTGAAGATGTAGCGGATGCTGTTGCATATCTGGCAACCGCAAAATACGTCACAGGCGAAGTGCTTCGTGTTGACGGCGGAATTGCAATGTAAGGAGAAGAAAAATGAGTGAAAACAGACGAGTCGTTGTTACCGGTTTAGGTGCTGTTACACCGCTTGGTAACAATGTTAATGAAACTTGGGAGAACTTGAAAAACGGTAAAAACGGTATCGCTCCCATCACCCTTTTTGATACAGAGGGCTATAAAGCGAAATTAGGCGCTGAAGTTAAAGACTTCAATCCTTTAGATTATATGGAAAAATCAGATACACTGCGTAGCGACCGTTATACTCAATTTGCAGTTGCTGCTGCAAGTCAGGCGGTAGAGGAAAGCGGCATCGAAGGCAAAGTTGAGCCTGAACGCTTTGCGGTATATTTCGGCGCGGGTATCGGCGGTATCAAAACATTTGAAATCGAACATACAAAACTTATGGAAAAAGGTCCGCGCAGAGTATCTCCCTTATTTGTACCTATGATGATTGCAAATATGGCAGCAGGTACAATCGCTATAAGACACAACTGTAAAGGTGCGGCTATGCCCGCAGTTACTGCTTGTGCTTCGGGTTCAAACGCAATCGGCGAGGCTTTGCGTGCTATCCGTCACGGATACGCTGACGCTGTAATCACAGGCGGTGCAGAGGCTGCAATCTGTGCATCTGCTATTGCAGGCTTTGTAAATATGCAGGCGCTTTCAACCTCCGAAGATCCGAATGCCGCATCACTTCCGTTTGATAAACGCCGCGGCGGTTTTGTTATCGGTGAAGGCTCGGTTGCTTTAGTACTTGAAGAATATGAACACGCTAAAGCCCGTGGTGCTAAAATCTACGGCGAACTCTGCGGTTACGGCTCAACTTGCGATGCACACCACATCACCGCACCCGATCCTGAAGCAAGGGGCGGCGCACAGGCTATGAAAGATGCAATGAAAGAAGCAGGATATACCGATGCCGATGTCGTTTATGTAAACGCACACGGTACAGGCACACCGATGAACGATAAGGTTGAAACTCTTGCTATCAAAACAGCACTCGGTGAAGATGCCGCAAGAAAAGCACTTATCAGTTCAACAAAATCAATGACAGGTCATATGTTAGGTGCGGCAGGTGCGATTGAAGCGCTCGCTTGCATTAAAGCACTCGAAGAGGGTATCATTCCGCCTACCATCAACTTAACAGAGCCCGATGAAAATTGCGACCTTAATTATGTACCGAACACAGCAGTAAACGCTGACATCACACTTGCATTGTCTAACTCTTTAGGCTTTGGCGGACATAACGCTTGTATTGCATTCAGAAAGGTGTAAACGATGAACGAGAAAGAAATTCGTAAATATGCGTCGCTTATGAAGGAACTTGAGTTGACAGGACTTGAAATCACTGACGACCAAAATAAAGTCGTTCGTTTAGAGCGTGCAGGGGTTGTCGCTCCGGTTGCTCAGTCAGTGGTTGCACCGACCGTTGCAACTCCCGTATCAAAAAACAGCGAAAGTAGCGAAAATGCAGGTTATATCAGCGTAAAATCACCTATTGTCGGTGTATTTTACGCCGCCCCTGCTGAAAATGCAGAGCCGTTTGTGTCACTC
>JAXJSX010000218.1:0-6457 GCA_036309925.1 Acutalibacteraceae bacterium
GCTGATTGTGATGACTGTGATGTACAACAAGAAAAGGCAGACAAGAGCACGAAAGATAAACAAAATCAGAAGAATATAGTGAAAAGCCCTACTGAAATTCAGCAGGGCTTTTTTAAATAATTGTTATTCCTTTTAGTTTGTCAATCTTTTTCTGATAGCGTTCTTCTTCGGAGAATACACAACCACAGTATTTTTGCATATACATACCGAGTTCGCGGGCTTGTGTTTGTCCCTGTCGGAAATACGGGCGAAAATCACGGTACAAAAACTCAACTTCATACATCTGTGATGCCCTCATTGCCGACTTTATCATCAAGTCGTGATCTTGATAAGGGCTGATGAACAGCGTTGATGTGAATGAATCGTAGCCGTTTTCCTTTGCATATTTTGCGGTTCGTTGGAGTCGCAAATCGTAGCAATATACGCACCTGCCCGTATAATCGGGGGCGGTGTTTTTTGCAAAGGATTTCAGATTGTAGTCGTCATCTAAAATGAGTTTGAAATTGTCGCTTGCAAAGTTGATCAGAGTATCTCTGCGGGCGGTATATTCGGTGAACGGCTGGATATTTGGGTTAAACCAAAATCCGTCAAACCCGACACCCTCGTGTCTTAGTGTATCGACACACGCAACCGAACACGGCGCACAGCAGATATGTAACAGCGTTTTCATTACAATCCCAAATCGTCATTAACCAAAATGACTTTAATTCTGCCCTCAACTCTGCTGACTCTGGTGATAACCTCATGGCAACAGATACAATCTGCACTTTTGCAGTCACCGCACGCACCTGTGTGCATACAGGGAGTGTTTTTCTGTTGAAAACGCTGAATGTTGAGAGGTGCTGCAACATTGCGTGCACGGGAAATTGCATCTTCCAATGTGGGAGCAAGTTTGTTCATACCGACTATCATAACCACACTTTTAGCACCAAAAATCATTGCGGCAACACGGTTGCCTGTGCCGTCGATATTGACAAGTTGACCGTCATAAGACACCGCGTTTGAACTCATAATAAAAGTGTCAGCGAAAGTAGCATCTTTTAAAATCTGCTCGCGTTCTTCATCGGTTTTAGCTTTATCTCTGTCGATGCAGTTATAGCCGTTTTCTTTTAAATAGTCAAACAGACCGATTTCTTGTGCGGTCATTGTGCCGCCCCACGAAACAGTACCGTTTTTATTGATCAAAGACACTGCGATTTCAAGTGCCTTTTCGCGATTTTCAGCGTAGTATGCATCGAAATGTCTTGATTTTAAATTGGTGATAACCTTGTTTGCGAGTTTTTCATTGCGCTTTGAGATGATGTCAAGAGTAGCCATATTGTCCTCCGTTACATTTTTTCGGGTGCATCAATTTTCAGGAGCGAGAGTGCGTTTCTGAGTACTGATGCAGTTGCGGTACAAAGTTCGAGTCTTGCGTATTTTAAATTATCTTCCGCTGATTTTACAGGGCAGGCGTTGTAGAATTTGTGGAATAAGGTTGCAAGGTCGATTACATATCTTGTGATAACTGCGGGGTTGTAATCCTTTGCAGATGCGATGATGTTATCGGTATAAGCCGCAATATGACGGATAAGTTCGCGCTCTTCAGGAGCGGTAAGTACGCACAGTTGCTCTGCATCAAGTTGCTTTTTATCAATACCCTGTGCTTTTAAATTGCGGATAATCGAACAAATTCTTGCGTGAGCGTACTGCACATAATAAACGGGGTTTTGCGATTCCTGTTTGACTGCTAAATCAAGGTCAAATTCAAAGTGGGTGTTCGGTTCACGAAGATTGAAGAAAAGGCGTGCTGCGTCAATCGGTACTTCGTCAAGCAAAGTTTCGAGGGTGACAGCTTTACCCGAACGCTTTGAGAGTTTGTAGGTTTCGCCGTTTTTAACAAGGCGTACCATTTGCATGATGATTGCATCAAGACGGTTTTCATCAATTCCCAATGCGGTGAGTGCACCTTTCATTCTCGGAACATAGCCGTGATGGTCTGCACCGAGGACATCAATCGCAAGGTCGTATCCACGGGTTACAAGTTTGTTGTAGTGATATGCGATGTCAGGCACAAAGTAAGTCACAACGCCGTTCGCACGGACTAAAACTCTATCTTTATCCTCGCCGAAATCGGTGGATTTAAACCAAAGTGCGCCGTCCTGCTCATAGGTATGGCCTGACGCTTTAAGTTTCTCGATAATGTCAGCAACCGCGCCCGAACTATGAAGTTCGCTTTCCTTAAACCAGCAGTCGTAAATAATTCTGTATTTCTCAAGGTCGTCGTGCAGTTTTTGGATGTTCAGCGGGAGAGCATAGTCGCAAAGCGCCTGCTTTCTTTCATCAGAGTCGGCATTTACATATTTATCGCCGTACAATTTCTTGAAATTTTCAGCGTGTTCAATTATATCACCGCCAAGATATGCGTCCTCCGGAATTTCAACACTGCTGTCAAACAGTTGCAGGTATCTTGCTTCGAGTGAAATTTTGAATTTTTCGATTTGGTTGCCCGCGTCATTTACATAAAACTCACGGGAAACATCGAAGCCTGCCTTTTGCATCACAGATGCAAGGCAATCACCAAGTGCGCCGCCGCGTGCATTACCGATGTGCATAGGGCCTGTGGGGTTTGCGGAAACAAATTCAATTAACACCTTTTTGTTTTCGCCGTATTCAGACTGACCGTAATCGTCACCCATCATCTCGACATCTTTCAAAATACTGCTGTAATAAAGGTCGGTTAAGAAGAAGTTGATAAAACCGGGACCTGCGATTTCAAAGGATTTAATGCAGGTGTTTTCGGTGTTTAAATTCTCGCAAATGATTTCAGCGATTTTACGCGGTGCAATTTTAAAGTTTCTCGCACTTACCATTGCGGCATTTACCGCATAGTCGCCGTGGGTTCTGTCTTGCGGAACTTCGATTGTAAAATCTGCTGGCATTTCACCTGTAAGGTCGCCCTTTTCAATTGCGGTTTTCATAGCGGAAAATACCGCATTTTTAATTTGATTTTCAGTTTCTTTTACGATTTTAGACATATATTTTCTCCTCCTTTATTCTACTGTCAGACAGAGTTTGACATTCATCGGTTTGTCGGAAAGACCGTCGATTGTATAATGCAGACGAATCTTGATATTGTTTTTGCTTTCATCGGCACTAACGCGTGTGGCATTTACATTTACGGGTGTAACATCAAGTCCTGTGAAGTAACTGCCGACTGTATTTTTCCCGACAATAAATGAAAGTTCGGTTTTATTCGGGGTTTGTCTTGTCATTGTGGCGGTGTTGCCTGAAAGTGTGATGACGGTTTCGCTTTTGCCGTCATACAGCGGTTGATTATAGATGATTTTGTACTCGTCTGCTACCTTTTCAAAACAGCAAAAATATCGCTCAACCGTAGGATCATTATCGTCAATCACTGATTTAATTGTGAGTTTCTTTTTATCCGACATACACACGCGATACCGCCTCGCTTACCTCCTCTTGCATAAACAATTTTGCGGTTTTCTTGAAGTTTTCGGGACTATCCGTTACATAATATGAATAAGTACCCTTACGGTCTTCGTCATTTTGCAGACCGCTGTTTAAGATGAGGTCACGGCAGGCGTGGGCAGTTGCACCGCCCGAACTGATAAGAGTGACGCTATCTCCCAAAATATCTGCGATTATCGGGGCAATAAGCGGATAATGAGTGCAACCTAAAATCAAAGTGTCAACCCCCGCTGAAATGATGTTTTTAAGGTATCTTTCAGCCGCCAAAATTGTGATTTGTTCATCACGCGAAATAAGTCCTTCCTCAACAAGCGGTACGAACAACGGGCACGCAACGCAGGTGATTTGTAAACTCTTATCAATCCCCAAAAGTGCTTTATTGTATGCGCCTGAATTGATGGTGGCATTTGTGCCGAGCACGCCGACTTTGCCGTTTTTGGTGGCTTTTGCAGCGGCGACAGCGGCAGGTTTTACAACGCCTAAGAACGGCACGGGTAAATCGTCTGCGGTGTTTGGTGCAACTGAACTGACAGTACCGCAAGCGGCAACAATTATTTTAACATCCTTCGAGAGCAAAAACTGCTCGTCCTGTTTTGCGTAGGTTTCGATTGTGTCACGGCTTCGAGTGCCGTAGGGTACGCGCCCTGTATCTCCGAAAAACACGATATCTTCATTAGGCATTATCGTTTTGAGTTCCTTAACGAACGAAAGTCCGCCAAGTCCCGAATCAAAAACGCCGATTGGTCTTTTATCCATAAAATCATCAATCCTTATTGCACAATACATTACCTTATATTATACTATTTTGCTAATGCAAAATCAAGTATTTAATACAAGAAATTTAAAGTGCAAGTGTTATAAAAACAAAAGTCAACCCAACACTATTCGGCACAATTTAAAATATTTTCTTCAAAAAGTAATTAAAATTTACTTGAATTTAGATTTAAAATGTGTTATATAATACAATAAAGGCGGTGGGACTTTGAAAGAAAAATGGATAAGAAAGGTGTTTAAACGAAGATTTTATGTTGCGTTGTCAATCGTACTGCAACTTTTACTAATGTTTTACATTATCATCAGTGGCAGTCGGTTGTCGGTGATTGTGTCGTATTTTTTCACAGCACTCAGTTTTGTTGTTGCACTCTTTGCGGCGACAAAAAAGGGATGCAGTGAATATAAACTGATTTGGGTTTTTATGATTTTGCTTTTCCCTGTTTTAGGCGGGATGACATATCTGTTCTTTAATTTTCAACGCAACACAAAGCGTGTAACTGAAAAAATCTTTCAAAATGCCAAAAAATTGCGTCCTCATTTTAGGGGGGATGAAAACATATACAATACCGCTCGCAAGCGTTTGCCCGAATATTCAACTTTGATGGGATTACTGCAAAACCGACAGGGGTATCCTGTTTACGCAAGCGGTGAAAATGAATTTTTCTCGCCGGGCGAAAAAATGATGCCGAGTTTGCTCGAAGACCTTAAAAATGCAAAGAAGTTCATTTTTCTTGAATTTTTTATTGTCCGTGAGGGTGTGATGTGGAATAGCGTTTTTGAGATTTTGAAAGAAAAGGCGCAAAACGGTGTTGATGTACGCATTTTATATGACGATATGGGATGTTTAACAAGACTTCCGAGTGATTTTCCGCAGATGCTCTCAAAGCACGGTATTAAATGTCATATTTTCAATCCGTTTCGCCCTGCACTTACATCCACCCAAAACAACCGTGACCATCGTAAAATCTGTGCGATAGACGGCGAGATTGCATACACAGGCGGGATGAATCTTTCAGACGAGTATATAAACAAAAGTCCGTCTCACGATTTTTATTGGAAAGACTGTATGATGCGAATTTGCGGTGACTGCGCACGGGCTTACGCACTTATTTTTTTGCAATTATGGGAAATTTACGAGTCTGACAGTTTTGATTTTTCAGTGCTCTCGCAATGCGAAAACGGCATTACAGACGGGTTTATTCAGCCGTTTGCAGATTGCCCTGCTGATAATGATGATGTGTCCGAGCAGGTATATTTGGGCATTATAAACGGCGCACGGCAGTATCTTTATATTGTGACTCCGTATCTTATTATCGGTGAAAATATTTTAAGTGCGTTGTCAACTGCGGCGAAAAGCGGTGTTGATGTACGGATCATCACACCCCAGCACGCTGACAAAAAGGCTATTCATTTTACAACTCGGTCTTACTATGCCAATTTGATTGCAGACGGGGTTAAAATCTACGAACACAAGGACAGTTTCATTCATTCAAAACTGCTTGTGGCTGATGATAAAATTGCGTCAGTGGGTACTGCAAATTTCGATTTCAGAAGTCTTTATTTGCAGTTTGAATGTGGCGCTATAATGTATGGCACAAAGGCTGTGATTGATGTGAAAGAAGATATTGAACGCACGCTGTCAGAATGTGTTTTAATAACTGAAAACGACTGCAAAGCCGGAGTTTTCAAGAAGTTATTTCAGCATATTATGAAATTATTTGCACCGCTGATGTGAAAATGAATAAGTATATAAAAACAAGAGCAGTATCGCAATTAAAACGATGCTGCTCTGCTTATTTGATTGATTATCTTTTTACTTTTTATTTTAAATAATACTCTTTTTCGCCCAAGTGCCCGATTTATAGTAGATAAATCCGACTGCGACGGTGACGATTGGAGAAATTGCGGTAGCAAGACCGATACCGAACATACCTAAATCAAAGCCGAGTGCCAAAATATACGCAAGCGGGACTCTGACTGCGATTGCGGATAGAAACGAAGTTATCATTGTAATGACAGTTCTGCCCGATCCGTTGATAAGACCTGTAAAGCAGAAACCTATCGACGCGATAAGGCTGTCAAATGCGAGCAGTCGGATGTACATCGTAGCGGTGTCGATGATATTTTGCATCTGCGAGGTATCGTAGCCGCCTGTAGTGCCGATGAAGGCGTTGACGATTACATTTGGGAAGACTTGCATAAGGGTGAACAC
>JAXJSX010000219.1:0-4673 GCA_036309925.1 Acutalibacteraceae bacterium
GCCTCAGCGCAATCCTCGTCTTTGAAATCTTTATTTAAAAGATATCCGTTCTCGCCGTCGGACAGGATTTCAGCAGTACCGCCAACGGCTGTTGCAACTATCGGTACACCGAAACTGCACGCTTCCATAATAACCTGCGGAATGCCCTCAGATGCACTGACATTTACAAATACATCAACATAATTGTTTTTGTAATATTCAAAAATATCATCGTGCGGGAGCGCACCTGTAAATTCAACTTTCGCGTTACTTTTGTTGCAAAGCTTGCTCATTATATGCTTCTTGACGCTGTTATAATAGCCGTCACCCTCAATTCCGCCGCCGATCACCGTCCAAACGAACGGCTTGTCTATAAGAGCCAGCGAATCCGCAAGCCTTTCAAGGCGTTTTACAGGGACAACTCTGCAACACGAAACAATATGAAAAACATCTCCCGGCTGTGAACATCCGAGTCCGCTGTCTTTTGTGCCGAGAAAACTAACATCTATTTTATCGCTATATTCGGGATATTTTTGGCGCATATAATCTGCACCGTCTTTAGAGCAGGTATACACTTTCTCAACATTTGAAAGCAAATATCTGCGTTGCGGAAGATATTTAAGCGCATTTGCGTATTCGTAAATGTCGTAGCGGTGCGCGCGGGATACAACTCGAACGGAAACATTGTATTTTTTGCGTAAATCATCAGCCAAAGTTACTGCAACACGGGCATTTGCAAAAAACCAATAACTGTAAAGCACGATTTCATCAAAACCCGACAAGTCCAAGCCTTCAAGCACTGCGCGAGCCTCTTTTATCAAACGCTGACAGCGTTGTTCAAAACTCCATAAAAAAACATTATGCACCGGCTTTAAACCGATAACGGATTTATCGGTTTTAACTGCATCATTGGGTTTGAATGCAAAGCGGGCGCATTTTAACTTATCTTTAATCCTGCCCATACGCCGTGACGATGTTGCAGTATTATAATACTCAACGCTTTCGGGCGGCACACGGGTTATTTTCTCATCTTTGCTGACATCTTCAGCCAAAACTATAATGCGGTTAAAAAGTTTCTGATGATAAGGGAACTCTGTTTCAAGCGACGGTTCGCCATATGAATACGGATACTTTCTTGTTAAAATAATAAGACATTTATTCATAACTGAATTTCCTTTCGTGAGTATTTTACTTTTTGATGTATATTCTCTTCCACACCGCTAACAGCGCGTATCTTACAAAGCAATAGCAACTAAACGGCAACGACAGATGCTCAACCTCACGGTACAAATACCAAACACCCTTTACCGCCTTAAATTTATTGCTCGAAAGCGAATTTTCCGCTCTTCTGTACTGTGCAAGAATTTCATCAAGCCCGTAACATTCAACACCGCTTTTGAGTATCTGCAACCAAGTTGCCGCATCCTGCCGTCTGCGCATATTCGGCATTACAAGATACTTTTTGTCAACGATTGAAGTATCGACCATTATACCGACCGTCTGTAGCAGGTTGTTTGTGAGAAAGCCTGTATAATTGACTTTTTCAAGCATATGGACAAATTTATTGAGTTTGTTGCCGTTGTCGTCAATTACTTCATAAGAAGTGCAACTGAATCCACACTTATTCTCACACATAAATTCAACCTGACGGGCCAATTTTTCAGGCATCCAAATATCGTCTGCATCAAGATATGCGATAAATCTGCCTGTTGAATTTTCAAGCGCACGGTTTCTGGCTAACGCCGCACCGCCGTTTTGCTCCTGACGGATAAGTTTCACCCTGCTATCCTCTTTTGCGATAGCCTCAACTATCTCACAGGTACGGTCAGTCGAACAGTCATCGACAATCAGCATTTCAAAGTCGGTGTATGTCTGCGCTCTGACCGAATCAATAGTTTGTTTAATGTACTTCTCGCTGTTATACGACGGGGTTATAATTGAAACTTTTTTGTTCATATGTATCTTCCTTAATCTCTTCTGAAAATATCGCGTGTGTAAACCTTATCCATAACATCATCAAGGCACTTGTCGTAACGGTTGGCAATGATTGCCTGACTCAACTTCTTAAACTCGTCTAAATCATTAACTACCTTACTGCCGAAGAAGGTACTTGCGTTTTCAAGAGTCGGCTCGTATACGATTACGGTTGCACCCTTTGCTTTAATGCGTTTCATAACGCCCTGTATAGAACTTTGACGGAAATTGTCGCTGTTGCTTTTCATTGTAAGACGGTATACGCCTACAACACATTCCTTTTCATTCTGAACATTGAAATTTCCACGCTCTGAATAATCATAATATCCCGCTTTTTTCAAAACTCTGTCAGCAATGAAATCCTTTCTTGTGCGATTGGACTCAACTATAGCTTCAATCAGATTTTCGGGGACGTCTGCGTAGTTTGCAAGCAACTGCTTTGTGTCTTTAGGAAGACAATAACCGCCATAGCCAAACGACGGGTTATTGTAATGTGTGCCGATTCGTGGGTCTAAACAGACACCGTCAATGATTTGTTGTGTGTCAAGACCTTTCATTTCCGCATATGTATCGAGTTCGTTGAAATACGATACACGCAACGCAAGATAGGTGTTTGCAAACAGTTTTACTGCCTCTGCCTCTGTAAATCCCATAAACAATGTCGGGACATCTTCCTTGATTGCGCCTTCTTTAAGTAAATCTGCAAAGATGTGAGCGGACTCTACCAATCTTTCGTCTTTCATATCAGTGCCGACAACAATTCTCGACGGATATAAATTATCGTAAAGTGCTTTGCTCTCACGCAAAAATTCCGGACTGAAAATGATGTTTTTACTGCCTGTTTTTTCGCGGATAGACCGGGTGTATCCAACCGGAATTGTCGATTTAATAACAATAATCGCTTCGGGATTATACTCCATAACGAGTTTGATTACCGCTTCGACTGCGGAGGTATCAAAAAAGTTTTTCTCGCTGTCGTAGTTAGTCGGAGCCGCAACGACAACAAAATCAGCGTCGCTGTACGCCTGCTGTGCGTCAAGCGTTGCAGTGAGGTCGAGGTCTTTATTTTTAAGATAATCCTCGATTTCGTTGTCTTGAATGGGTGAAATGCGGTTGTTTATCATATCTACCTTTTCGGGTACGATGTCAACTGCATAAACTTTATGGTTTTGCGCTAAAAGTGTAGCGATGGAAAGTCCTACATAACCTGTTCCTGCAACTGCAATTTTTTTAACTTCTTTCATTCCAAACTCCTTTAACTGTTCTCGCTTTTGAATACAACCGCAACCGTTTTGAACATTATTTTGATGTCAGTCCATACCCCACGGTCCATTATGTATTTTTTATCGCAATAATTAGACATTTCCTTTGATAAATCGTTTTTACCGCTGATTTGCCAATAGCACGACAGTCCCGGTCGTACAAGTTCGCGTTTTTGAGTGAACAACTTGTGCTCTGCAGGGATAAACGGTCGCGGCCCGATTATCGCCATATCGCCTTTTAATATGTTTAGAAGCTGCGGAAGCTCGTCTATAGATGTTCTGCGGATTATCTTGCCGACTGTGCCGAGTATTCTCGGATCTTCTTTAATTTTGAACAAGGTGCCGTCAGTTTCGTTGAGGTCTATTAACTCCGCCTTGCGTGCCTCTGCGTCTTTATACATTGAACGGAATTTGTAAATCTTAAATATCTTGCCGTTTCTGCCGACTCTGTCCTGTGCAAAAAACGGATTACCGAAGTCCTTTAACATAATCAAAATTATCGTAATAATGAAAATCGGTGACAAACATATCAGCGCAATCAGCGACAGCAGTATGTCCCCCGTTCTTTTTAAAAACGAATAAACCGGTTTTTTCTGAAATTTAAAGTCGAGCCAATCGCAATGCTCGTTGTATTTGATTCTCTCAAGTTCCTCTTTTACGGTCAATTCCGTCACCCCCGATTTTTAAAATCGCAAAACTTTACAATGATACTATTATACATATATATTGTACAACAAAATCCGCTTACTGTCAATATTTATCTAACCCGATCGGTGTAGTAAAAATTTTCACTTTTACAAGAAATTTCGGCAAAACTACACAAAATATGGTTTTTTTATTTTTTTAAAAAAAACACTTGACAAATGTATATGATTTGTGTAAAATAAGATTAGGAATTATTCTTAATTTAATTTCAGGAGGACAATGATAATGAAAAAATTTGTATGTACAGTATGTGGTTATGTTCACGAAGGCGACAGCGCACCGGAGTTTTGCCCGGTATGTAAAGTGCCGGCTGAAAAGTTCCAGGAGCAGAGTGCAGATCGCACTTGGGCGGCTGAACACGTTGTAGGCGTTGCAAAGGGTGCGCCTGAAGACATCATCGCTGATCTTCGCGCTAATTTTGAGGGCGAATGCAGTGAGGTTGGTATGTATCTTGCAATGTCAAGAGTTGCTCACAGAGAGGGTTATCCCGAAATCGGTCTTTATTGGGAAAAGGCTGCTTTTGAAGAGGCAGAACACGCTGCAAAATTTGCAGAACTTCTCGGTGAAGTCGTAACTGACAGCACAAAGAAGAATCTTGAAATGCGTGTTGACGCTGAAAACGGCGCGACACTCGGTAAGTTCGAGCTTGCAAAGAAGGCGAAGGAACTCAATCTTGATGCTATCCACGACACAGTTCACGAAATGGCTCGCGACGAGGCTCGTCACGGAAAGGCATTTGAGGGTCTTCTCAAC
>JAXJSX010000220.1:0-29926 GCA_036309925.1 Acutalibacteraceae bacterium
ACTCACTCGGAACTGTTGTTGTTTCCGGTTCACTCGGGATTGTTGTTGTCGGTGTGTGATCGTAGACATTTTCAAACTCCGCAACCACTGCGCCTACAACTGTATCATTTTGGGTGAGAGTTGCAACCAGGTTGTTGTTTGCATCCAAGGAGATTTCAACTGTGATTAAATATTCTGCGGTGCTGTACTGAACATTTTCCTTGCCGTCATTAACTTCAGTCAGTTTGTAACAGAAGATCTTGCCGATATCGTCTTCACTAAAGGTGAGATTAAATGCCGCCTCGCCGTTAGCGTCTGATTTTACAGTCTGATAATCTCTGCCTCCCGACAAAATATCTTCAAGTCGGAACTCAAAATCTTCAGGACCGATTACTTCTGTACCTTGATTGATTACAGTCTTGTGAACTTTGAACTCAACATTGATATCATCGGGTTTTGGTGTATAGGTGTTATTAAATTCAATGTTTTCTACTGCTGTGTCACCAACTTTGACGATAACAGGTTGAGAAGCGACCAGTTTACCGTTTTCGTCGTCTTTAACTTCAACGGATACGTTGTATACACTTTCATCAAAGGTAATGCGTTCAGCCTCAACAGTAGTATCTTCCTTTATAACGAAGTAGTAGGTCTTCGCTTCAGTCACAGTTAATGTGTCAAACACAAGACTTCCGTTAGCATCATTAGATGCTAAGATGGCTGTAACACCTTCTGCCACTTCAAAGTTGCTATTTGCCGAATAGAGTAAGAATTTGAACTCGCCGGCTGTAAGCTCTCTGCCGTTGAGAACCTTATTACCGCCAAGAGATACTGTAGCAGGGGTTGCATTGTAGCTGTTTTCAAATGAGATAGTATTTACAGCATCAGATTTTCCATCTTCCACTTTCAAAATGACGGTTTCGTCAATATTTAGTTTGCCCTTGCCATTGTCTTCAACTGTAACGGTTACATTGTATTTCTGACTGCTGTAAGTGACACCGTCGATGGTCTGGCCTGCGTTCTTTTCCATAACCACATAGTAGAAAGTCTTGCCGACATCCTGCTGTGTGTAGGAAAGGGTAAACTCATATTTACCGGTCTGTGTGTTGACATTTGTTGTTTCCTTAGAAGTTGAGCTAACAGTAAATGTTTGGTCTGTTTCGTAAAGTTCAAAGGTGAAAACATCGTCTGTTGTCATATCACGACCGTTTAGAGTTTTTTCACCTGATAGCGTTACGCTATCGTTTCCTGTGATTACATATTCATTGACAAAGAGGATGCTTTCTTGAGGAATACCTTCATCGTCAAAGATATGAACTGTTGCGTGAAGTTGACCTTTTAAGTCGTCTGTAACATCAACATATACACGATAAACAGTACTGTCATATGTTACTCCATCAATGGTTTGGCCACCGTTTTTCTCTGTTATGATGTAATACTTATCTTCATCGTCGGTAAAGTCAATCGAACTAAACTTAAATGTTCCGTCTGATGCGTTTTGTACGGTTTCAAGTTTTTCGCCTTTAGCCCAATTTGCATTGGAATCATAAAGTTCAAAGTCGAAGTCGTTGCCACCGAGAACTTTTCCGGTGAGTTTTTTATCGCCTGCGAACTGTGCAGAAGTTTTAGACGGAGTGTATTTATTAAGGAAAGAAAGGGTGTTTACAGGACTTGCATCTGTGAGTGTATAAGTTTCGGAATCCACATACAGATTACCTGTGCTGTTGTCTTTTACAACGATAGTCACATAGTAATTTGTAGTATCGTAGGTGATGGCGTGTGCGAGTGTGTTATCAGGGGTTTGCTCATACACACGATAGACATAGGTACCGCTATTTGTATAGGTGATTGCGGGGAATGGGAAACTACCGTCAGCAAAGTTCTTTGTAGTCAGACTTGTTGGGTTTTCGATAGTTTCGCCGTTGTAAGAGACCTCTTCGAGAACGAATGTGAACTCGTCATTGAGGAGTATTCTGCCGTTCAAGGTCTTATAGCCGTCAATGTGATGTGATACAGGGGTTGCTGTGTAGGTGTTGTTAAACACGATAGTGTCGCCTACAGCATTGACGAGAACATAACTTGCAGACAGAGCACCGTTGTGATCTGTAACGGTTACAATTATGCTGTAAGCAGTCTTGTCGATGGTTACACCGTTTTCATCAGCGCCGGTTTCTACGATATTGTAGAAATATGAGCCGGCGGTATCAAATTTCAGCGTGTCATTTAAGGTAACATTGCCATCTGAATCGTTAGTACCGGTAAGAACGGTGCTTCCGTTTTGCTCTTGAACCTCAAAGGAAAATTCACCTGCAATTAAATCTCTACCGGTGAGTTGCTTGTTGACAAAGTCAATTTCAAGCTCGCAATCATCAGGATCATAGGTATTCGTGAAGTGAGTGGAGATAGAGTCACCTGCATTTGAAGACTGTTCGTTTCCTGTGGAAATGATAGCAGATAATGTACCGTCACCGTCATCTGAAACGACAACAGTTACTGCGATTTCATCGGTGATGTAACGCCGTCTGCCATTGCTTTGGTAAGTTTTATTCCGGTGTCGGGTGTTAAGGTTAATTTACCGTTGTTACCAAGGGTAGCTCCGACATAGTAGTACCAACCTTCGTCATTTAAAGAATGGTTGTGGGTGTCAACAAATGGGATGTTTGAATAAGAGAGGGTATTAGTTGAGTTTTCAGTTTTATCAACAACATATCCATCCAAATTGACAAATACAGTTCCTTTAGGGATGTACCACGATCCGTCATCATTCTTAACTGCAGTTTCCGATATTTCTGCGGGAATGGTACGATAATGAATTTCTGTTTTAAGACCACCTTTTTTCGTGTATACCTTATATCCACGGTACATTGTGCCGGAGGGCTGATCAGTACCGGTATAAAGAGTACCGTTTGTATCTGAATAAACCAGAGCGTCTTCAATATAGTAGTATCTTTCGTTCAGTCTGGAGGGATTGAAATAAGTATATGTGTTGACTGTACCGTAAGCAGTAGTATTTTGGTGATCCCACTGGTTAGTATAGAAGTTGATCGAACCGTCAGTATTAACATTATGTTCATCAGCAAGATATTCATCAGAAACGATTTCCTTAACATTGTAAGGAGTGATATTTTCTTCAAGTGCCACTTCATATACCAAACGAATGGGATGTTGTGCACCACTTGCAGTAAGATTGGAAAGAACGCCGTTCTGATCCAAAGTCACTTCGTAAGTTACAATAGGAATAAGAGCAGCCGGAACTGCAAAAGCCACAAGTTGCTCGCCTGTGTTGATGTTTTCGCTGATCTGTACAGTAGCGTACATCATATCTGATTTGCTCACACCGTGTGATTCATCAACAGCACCGAGATAGCCGTAGGATTTCATAGTGAACACGGCGTCTGTATTCACATCACCTGTAGCTTCAGGGAGAACGGTTACGCCTTCTTGATAAAATCCGAGGAATTGACCTGCTGCATTTGCATACCAACCAATGTAATTTGAATACTCGCCTGTTTCAGAATTATAACTGAGCTGACCGTTTTCATATGCAAGACTGATAAGTGTTCTTGCGGTGTCATCATCAGCAAGTTTGAGTCTGGTTCGAACAGCAGAAACCATTTCGTGACCAAGATCAGTTGGATTTTCTATAGTTCCAAGACTGGCGCCGCCGGGGACAAAGTTGCTCGCAAGGTCAGCACCCGAGAATAAGGTGTTGTTGATAAGAATACCTTTAACATCGGTAACTTCCATATACTGACCAACACGGTCAACGAAAGATACATAACCTGAAACATCTTCATTGTCTGCGATGAGTGTCGGGAAGTAACCCGATTGAAGTTGAATGGCATCTACAATCTTCTTGAACGTTTCCTTTAAATCATGAGCAAGACTGTTGTCAGTGCCGTCAGCCTCAAAATATTCATCAACATAATTTTTAGTTAGTGTAGTTTCTATTTTAGTGACGGTTTTTGCATTCTTGCCTTTGCCGCCCTTAACGGTTACTGTTTCGCCTACTTTTGCATTGTTATACTGTGTCCAGAAGTCGTTAACTGCGGTGGAGCCATTTGCGTTGTTCGGATCAAGCACGCTTGTAGCAATTGCTTTATCGGTATTATCGAGGCTGGAAATTCCGAGACCTAAAGTATAGAACAAAGCAGTTGTGCCGTATTTGGCTTCAATCTGACTTTTTGCATATGCAGATGACAGCTGACTGACAAAACCGAGAGCCGCATCAGTATATGTACCGTCACCCAATCCGATTGAAGACGGAGCTGTGAAGTTAGTGCTGCCTACAGTGGGAGCGCCGTCTGACATAAGAACAAGTACAGGTTTGCGATTTAGAGTGCCCGCAACAGGATCGTTTACTGTTACGGTATTAGACTCTGCAATAAACTGATTCATTGCAAGAGTGACACCTTTTTGAATATAAGTAGCACCAACGACCTCTTTTTCTACGGCGGTAGGGGCAGTTGTCGTTCCCTCGATTACAACATCCTTATGTAATCCGACTTTTTCGGTATTGTTGTTGCCGGTTACAGTATAGGCGAGATACTCACCGTCTGCAGACGGCGTATATCTACCAAGCGGTAGAACTAAAACAGCATCGTTTGCACTTGCTGAACCGCCCTGAGCAGTAGGACCTGAATAAAGAACTACACCTACGCGGTTATATTTATTGGTGGAAAGCAGGGATGCAATACTTTCATTTGCCGCTTCGACAAGATCTTCTGCAACATCGTTATTGCCTTCGTTGTCATTCATTGATCCGCTGACATCAAGCACCAAAATTGAATCAGTCGGGACATTCGACATACCCGTTATGCTCATATTGGATGCGATAGCAGACAATGCTACGAGGAAACTGTCTTCGTTATCGGCGGTAATCCCCGTTCCCGCAAATTCAGAAGCATCTGTAAAGACAGATTTATCTGTCCAAACACCGCCTGCGTTCTCGGTGGTCAGATTATCAGTTGAAAAGAACTGTTTCCAATCGTCCATTGTTGACGCATCGGCTACGCGGTTTATGTTTGAACTTGCCGCTGACGCTGTTAGAGTGGAAAAGGAGGTAATTGTCAGGATAATTGCAAAACAGAGTAATAAACTTGTTATGAGGTTTTCCAAACGTTGTTTAACAGTCATATGTATGACCTACTTCTATAATTTTTTGATTTTAACAAGTGAATTCTACTTTACTCTATGTAAAGTAATTGCAAAAATATTTATCACAAATACTTTTGCAATTCAATATAATTTGTAAAAAAGTTAGGATTTTTATGTAAATTTTCAAACAGTAAAAACAGAATATAAAAGAGCTGATAGTGTGGTTATCTATCAGCCCTCTTATGTAATATTTCCTTGTTATATTACCTCAAAATATGATTATAATTATTTAATCCTATAATTTCCGAAGAATTTAAATTCGGGTAATTCGTCGGATAAACCGCAAATAAGTCCCCAAGTCTTTTCGTCTTTTACATTTCCAATGAAGTCCATATAAAACATATACTCAAACGGAGAACTTTTCAAAGGACGAGACTCGATTTTAGTCATATTAAGTCCCATTGCGGCAAGCCTTGACAACACACAGAAAAGTGCGCCGGCAGTATCGTGCGGAAGGGAAAACGCAATACTTATGACATCAGCATCGTGACCAATAGTGAGTTTGTTTGAAATTGCAACAAATCGGGTTGAATTTACATCGGACGATTGAATATTCCTCTCGAAAATTTCAAGACCGTTGATTTGCGCCGCTCTTTCAGATGCGATTGCCGCCATTGTATCATCACCGCTTTCAGCCACAAATTTTGCGGCAAGTGCGGTGTTTTTGTAAAGTGACGGTGTATAACCGTGATTATCTATAAATTCAGCACACTGTGCAAGAGCCTGTTCGTGAGAGTATACACACTTGATTTTATCGCGCGCACCTGCAAGTCCCATCAAACAATGGTTTACAGGGATTGTAATAGCATCGGTGATATACATATCAAAATCAATCAAATGGTCGTAATTCTCAACAACCGAGCCCGCAAAAGAATTTTCAACAGGGATGATACCTCTGTCAAACTCACCCGATTTTACACGGTCGAAAATATCAGAAAAATCCTCGGTATACGAAAGCTGTGCGTTTGGGAAAAGTTTTTTAGCCGCCATACTCGAATACGCACCGTCCATACCTGCGCAAATTACCTTTTCGATTTCGCCGACACGGTCACGGAAACCGTTGAAAATTTTCTCTTTTTGCTCGCAGTCTTTATATACGATCGGGTATTGCTGAGCCTTGCTTATATCCATAATTGCCGAATAAAGCGCATACATTTCATTGCGAAGATCAGGAGATTTTGACGAAACCTTTTCTAAAACTTCTTGCTCACGCGCTGAATTGAGTACAGGCAAGCCATTGTTTACTTTATAATTTGCGACATCAATCGAGCAAGCCATTCTCTTTGTAATTAAATTAACAATCTGCTCGTCGATCTCGTTTATTTGCTGTCTAATTTGATTTAAATCCATTTCAGTTTCCTCCGAGCATACCCTCAATCATCATTAAATCCGCAACTGCCATTGCCGCGGCTGATTCAACACAAACGACTGCTCGCGGAACAACGCAAGGATCGTGTCTACCCTTGATTTCAAGGTCTGCGTTTGTTTTTTGAAGAATGTTTACAGACTGTTGTTTTTGTGCGATGGACGGGGTAGGTTTAAATGCGGTTTTAAAAATAACAGGCATACTGTTTGAAATACCACCGAGTATACCGCCGCAATTATTAGTCGCGGTCTTAACTTCACAGTTTTCGATCACGAACGGGTCGTTATTTTCACTGCCAAAAAGACTTGATGACTCAAATCCAATGCCAAATTCAATACCTTTTACAGCAGGAATACCGAAAACATAAGATGCTATTTTGCCGTCAAGTCCGTCAAACAAAGGCCCGCCAAGCCCTGCAGGAAGACCGCAGATTGCAGTTTCAACCGTACCGCCGACGCTGTCGAGATTTTTACGGCATTTTTGCATAATGTCAAGCATTTGTGTTTTTGCTTGCTCATTTACAACCGCAAACGGTATTTTGTTGAGCGTATTCAACAGATCAATATCCGGTGAAACCATATTAAAACCATCATCGTCAATATTACCGATTGATGATACGTGTGCGCCGATTGTTATATCGTGTTTAGCGAGAATTTGGCGTATTACTGCACCTGCAAAAACGAGCGGAGCGGTAAGTCTGCCGGAAAAATGACCGCCGCCCGACATATCTGCATTACCTTTATATTTCACAAACGCTGTATAGTCTGCGTGGCCCGGACGCGGAACAGGCTTAATATCAGCATAATCAGAGGAACGCGCGTTTGTGTTTTTTATGATTGCACAAAGCGGAAAACCATTTGTTTTTCCGAAAGAAATACCGCTGATGATTTCGGGGAAATCCGCTTCTTTGCGTGCGGTACCGTATGACGGATCACCGGGTGAGCGTCTTGCCATTTGTACTAAAATTTCATCAAAATCAATTTCATAACCTGCAGGCGGTGCATCGATTACAACACCGATACCGTTTCCGTGACTTTCGCCGAAAATCGAAATTTTAATTTTTTCACCGATTACAGCCATTTATAATTACCTCCGATTTTAGCAAAATCCTCGAAAAATTCAGGATATGATTTGTTTATGCACTGTGCGCCTTTAAAGGTGCTTTGACCGTCTAAAGCCCCTGCCATAACCGAAAAAGCCATAGGGATGCGGTGATCATTACAGCAATCAACATCACCGAACTTCGCAGTACCGCCTTTTATTTTCATACCGTCTGGATACTCGATAGTTTCAATTCCAAACGCATTTAATGCGTTGCAAACCGATTTAATGCGGTCGCTTTCTTTAATGCGAAGCCTTGCCGCGTTGTAAATAACCGTATCGCCTTTGGCGAATGCGGCGAGCACTCCGAGAGTAGGCACAAGGTCAGGACATTGTGAAGCGTCAATTTCAGTACCGTAAAGTTCAGATTTTTTTGCAGCAGCAACACCGCTTTTAACGCTTATATCACCGCCAAACTGCTTTGCAATACCGACAAATCTTTTATCAGCCTGTAAACTCGATAAGGTAAGATTGTTCACACTTACCTCACCGCCGATAAGTCCTGCGGTGAGAAAATACGATGCCTGTGACCAATCGCCTTCAACACGGTATTCATCACAATGAAGGTCGGACGGTTCAATTATGTAACTGTTAGATTTACTTATAATTTTTGCGCCAAACTTTTCGAGAGTGCGGAGAGTCATATCAACATATCCCTTTGACTCTAAATTGGTGCTGATATTTATCACACTTTTCTGTTTTGTGTAGCAAAGAGCGATTAACAACCCTGTGATATACTGTGAACTGACATTACCGCTGATTGTATATTCACCGCCTGTGAGTTTACCCTTAACTGTGAGAGGTAGATGTGAATTTGTCATTTCAGCACCGTGTGACGAAAACAGCGGTACATACTCATCAACAGGGCGTTCAGGCAATCTTCCTGAGCCGATGAAATCACTTTCGACACCGAGTGCAGCTGCAACAGGTAACATAAAACGCAGTGTTGAACCCGATTCCATACAGTCAACCGTAGCACTTTCAGCAAGGTCGCCCGATGAATCAATGGTTAGGGTGTTGCCGTCAATGACGCATTTTGCACCAAGTGCCTGAACGGCCCCGATTGTCGCTTTAATATCATTTGATAATACAATCGGGCTGATTTTACACTTGCAACGCGAAATAAGCGCACAGATAATTGCTCTGTGCGCATCACTTTTTGATGGGATTGAATCGACATTGCCGAAATATAGCGAACTTGAAATTACTACATCGCTCATCAAATCAATCCTTTCTTAAAAACTCTAATAGATTTTCATTTTTGATGTTTTCAATCCGACAAACACCGATTTTTTCAGGTAAAACTAAATCAATGCCTTTACCTGTCTGCTTTTTATCGGATAAACAAATCTTAACCAAATCTTCAAGCGGTGCGTCACACTCAGTAGGTAAATTGTAAATCTTACAAACATCTGCGATTTTTTCTGATACACCGTTTTCGCAGATACCGTTATTTTCAGCAGCTTTTGATATCATCACCATACCGATTGCAACCGCTTCGCCGTGCGACAATTTATCAAAATTATAAAATTTCTCGATTGCGTGCCCTAATGTGTGACCGAAATTCAAGAGTTTGCGTTCACCCGACTCGCGTTCATCATTTTCAACGACATTGCATTTGATTTTGACGCAGTCATAAATTAAATCTTCAATTAAAATATTCTTGTTTTTAATATCTGAAAACAACTTTTCACAACGGATAACACCGTATTTAATTGCTTCACCCATACCGTCATTAAAGAATTTTTGCGGCAATGTGGAAAGAGCATCTGTATCAATGAGGACGATTTCAGGCTGATGAAAAGCACCAACTAAATTTTTGCCGTTGGGCAAATCACATCCTGTTTTGCCGCCCACAGATGAATCAATATCAGATAAAAGTGTGGTTGATAACTGAACAAATCGAATACCGCGCATATAAATACTTGCAGCAAAACCTGCCATATCGCCTGTGACACCGCCGCCGAGTGCAACAACAATATCCTTGCGTGTAAATAAATTATCTGCGAGTGCCATATCAATTTTATAAACCGTATCGAAAGTTTTGCTCATTTCACCCGCAGGGAAGATGAATGATGAAACATTAAATCCGCTGTTTTCAAGCGATGTTTTAACTCTTGCAAGGTAAAGCGGTGCTACATTTGAATCTGTAACTATCATTGCTTTGCAGGGATCTACAACATTTTTAATATAGTCACCGCAACAATTAAGCAATCCTGAATCGATTAAAATATCGTAAACCTTGCTGGTATGTGCTGTGATTTTCTGCATAATTAACCAATCCTTTTCTTAATTTTATCGCCGTCATCAAGCATTTTCTCAAGATTTTTGTGGTCAGACGAACTGATAAAGGTTTTCAACTTTTCGAGATTGTCAATAAGCGTGTCAATGTGACCTGTCAGACAATCTTTGTTTTTTATGAAAAGTTCAGTCCACATTTTCGCATTGATATTAGCAACACGCGATACATCTTTATATGAACCTGCGGAAAAACCATCGTGCCTTGTCGCATCCGGGTCGGAAATGTATGCGCACGCAAGAACGTGTGGTAACTGCGATGTATAAGCGATGATTTTGTCGTGTTCTGTGGGGGTGGATACAGTCACGCTCTTAAATCCGATTTCTTTCGAGAGCCCATAAAGAAAATCAACTTCGTCGGGTGCATCCATAATCGGTGTCAAAATCATATACGCATTTTTAAATAAATCAGCACTGCTTGCAAAGTATCCGCTGATTTCTTTACCTGCCATCGGGTGTGCGCCAATAAAGATGAAGTTGTTGTCAGTTGCAACTTTTGTGAGTTCGTTGCAAACTGACTCTTTAATACCGCAAGTGTCTGTGACAATAGCACCTTTCTTAATGATTTCGGACTTCGACTTTACAAATTCGATTGTATCACCCGGATAGAGTGCGACGATAATTAAATCGGATTTTGATAAAATATCATCATCACCAATATAATCAATGGTTTTGTCGTTGAATGCGGCATAAATTACATTACTGTCAATATCAAATCCCGCGACTTTATGTGGAGTGTTTGCCTTAATCGCTTTTGCGAGCGATGCGCCGATAAGACCGAGACCTACAACTGAAATTACCATATCTAACCTCGGCTTAATAATTAAACGAAAATCCCTTTTCGTGAGCATTTATAATTCTTTTTGCAATGCCGTCAAATTGGTCGGGATTAAGTGACTGCGCACCGTCTGACAATGCTTTTGACGGGCAGTTATGTACTTCTATCATAAGACCGTCAGCGCCTGCGCCGATAGCCGCCATTGAAAGCGGTTCAACCAAATTGGGCAGACCTGCTGCGTGTGACGGGTCAATTACAACAGGCAAGTGAGATAATGTCTTGAACATAGGAATAGCCGAAATATCAAGTGTGTTACGGGTTGCCTTTTCAAATGTTCTGATACCGCGTTCGCAAAGAATAACATTGCTGTTGCCGTATGCCATAATATATTCCGCACTCATTAAGGTTTCGTCGATTGTGTTTGAAAGACCGCGCTTTAATAAAATCGGTTTCTTTGAAGAACCGAGTTCTTTTAAAAGTTCAAAGTTTTGCATATTACGCGCACCGACTTGGATAATGTCAACATCTTCAAACAAATCAAGATGTGACGCACTCATAATTTCTGTTACGATAGGAAGACCTGTGGCTTCCTTAGCTTTGAGTAATAATTTAAGTCCGTCGCCACGAAGGCCCTGGAAAGCATAGGGGGAAGTACGCGGTTTGAATGCACCGCCTCTAAGCATTTTAGCGCCTGCCGCTTTAACACGCTCGGCTACTTCAATTATTTGTTCTTCGCTTTCAACAGAACAAGGTCCTGCGATGATTGTGAGCGAACCGTCACCGATTGAAACATCGCCAACTTTAACAACGGTCTTGTCGGGGTGAAATTTACGGTTTGCGAGTTTATAAGGTTCCTGTACGCGCTTAACCTCTTCAACTGCAGGGTTTGCGCCGATCCTGCCAATGTCAACGGTGTGTGTGTCACCAAGTAAGCCGAGTACAGTTGAGTGTACACCGTCCCAGCGTTTGACTTCAACATTATATTGATTAACAAGCGAGTTTGATAAATCACTGACTTGTTCGGGTGTTGCTGTGGATTTTAATACTATAATCATATGTTTTACTTCCTTTCATTCAAAAAATACTTACTATAATAATATAATAAATCTATGGCTTTGTCAATGTTTTTAACGAAATCGGTTGGTATTTTCATCATAAGAAAAGCCGATTTCAGCCATCTTTTCGGATATTTCTTCAATGTCAACATTATAATTTTCGCAAAACTGCGATAAAGTTATATTTTCATCACGCAGTTTCATATTTACCACGCTGAATAACATAAAGGGATCGTTTGGTAATTTGTTCATAATTCTAACCTCGCCCAAAATCTTTACAGTTGCCTGATAGCGCATCAATCACCGCACTTGCAGAACATTCATCGAGTTCGAGCCACGCTCTTCGTGGATTGATGTCTTCCAGATAGTGTGCATCAGATGATAAAATCAGCGGTACACTTTCAAGCAGAGGATGATGCGACTTGAGTGCCGCAACATCACCGCGAGCGCTGATTTCGACTGCCGTAAAATTACATTCCTGCGGAATACTGCCAAGGGATGCCAACACGCTGTATGACGATTTATCAATGTGCGCAGGGTAACATACCCCCGAAAAACGCTTGACTGCATCAGGTACATCAACAATACTGATGTTAGCGGCAGTTATCAGCAATTTATCTTCAATGCCGATAACTTCATCTGTTTCGTTCATAATTAACTGTTCACCGAAAATTTCGGGTTTGTTTTCAACATCGGGCAACAGTGTGTAAATATACTTATCAAACTCCATTGCAGATTGCAAATTCGGAAACAAGCAAACAATATGTATTTCTTCAGATGTGCATAATTCCATACCGCAAATAAGTGTTATCCCCGCCTCTTGCGCCGCTTTATATGCAGCAGGACAGTTTTTGCAGGTGTTATGGTCGGTCAGCGCAATAAAGTCAAGTTCACTGATTGCCGCCATATTAACAAGATTATACGGTGTCATATCCTTGTCACCGCAAGGGGAGAGGCAGGAATGTAGATGTAAGTCGTAGAAATATCTCATTGTTCTAATAATTTACCGAGTGTGACCGCACATTCAAATGCAGTTTTCTCGGTGCGGATTACTCCGATTCCGTTTTGTTCAGCACGAGTTTTCGCATCGTCATCAAGTTGAGAATTTTCCGCCAAAATAACCACAGGGATTTCAGCCAGGACTGCAACAGCAATGGTATTAAGATTGCCGATAACCGTTATCCAAGCACAGTTTTCGGGTGCACGGCCGATTACGAAACTCAAAAGGTCGCACATATATCCTGCACTGATATGTGATTCATCACTTGTTGTAATCAAAGTGCCGTCGAGTTCAGTGCACAGTTCATTTATCGTTATTTTCAACTTCATTCTCCTTTCTGAGTGTATTGGGGAAGAATGCTTCAAGACTCGAAATACTGCGGGCTAAATTATGTATATGGTCACGAAGCTGGAATACACAGTCATTTTCTTTTGCGTAACCGCGCACAATATCCTCTGCAAGCGCACGACAAGACGGAGCACCGCACGCACCGCAGTCGAGCATTGGCAACCGTTCGCTGATTTCATCAATTTTAGCGAGCATTGCAAGCGATTCACCGATATTTTCGGAAAGTTTCATTGTTTTTTCGGGTTCGAGTTCTTTTGTCCAATTAGCAATAGAAGTGTCGGAATTTTCGTTTAAATGATTTTGAGAAACCGGCAGATATTTACGCAAGATTTGAATACGCGCCTTTGCAACATAGGGGTTTTCAGCAGTTAATACACCGCCGACACAACCGCCGTTGCAAGCGTTGAGTTCAACAAAGTCAAGGTCTTGCAGACGCTCACTCTCAATTTCTTCTAAGATTTTAATAACCTCTTCAATGCCGTCAGCAGCGAGATATTTTTCATCGAGAAGTGCCGCGGACTCGCCGCCTGAACTTGCCCAACCAACACCGATAATACCTGATTCACTTAAAGATTCAACTTTTTCGATTTTATTCATTTTTGAAACAAGCGGACCGTAAACTTCACCAATTGAAAGTACACAGTCAATTTCAGATTTTTCACGGCCGATCGGGTTTTTAATATCCGTTACCTTTGCAGGGCAGGGAGAAATAAAAAAAATTCCGATTTTGGATGACGGCAGTCCCGTTTTTTCAATAGCCTGTTTGCGTGCGATCCGAGCCGCAAGTTCCATTGGAGGCAGTATGGGCAATACATTTTCGCACAGTTGGCCAAAACGCACTTTGATAAGTCTTACTACCGCAGGACAGGCCGAAGAAATAACCGGTTTTTTTAACTTACCGCTGTTGAGCAGTTCACGGGTGTATCCCGAAATCAGTTCAGCGGCTTTCGATACTTCAAAAATATCGTCAAATCCAATCATTTTAAGTGCGGTCAGTACATAATCAATATCATCGAGATTGTTAATTTGACCGTAAAGTGCGGGTGCTGGAAGTGCAATTTTATATTCAAAGTTATCAAGAGAGGATAGCGGATCGTATACCGCTTTTTTTGCGTGATGCGGGCATAGTCTGATACATTCTCCGCAGTCAATGCAGAGTTCTTTTAAAATTTTTGCTTTACCGTTACGCACTCTTATTGCAGATGTAGGACATCTGCTGACACAGGTTATACATCCCTTGCATTTGTCAGCGTCAAGCGTAACTGAATGGAATGGCCTTGTCATAAAAACCTCCGTAATTTTAAATGTTTACAGCAATATAAACAGTTGTTCCGATACCGAGTTCGGTTTCAATTTTCATTTCATCGGTGTACTTTTTGATGTTAGGCAGTCCCATACCTGCACCGAAACCGAGTGAACGAACATTATCAGGTGCGGTTGAGTATCCTTCTTTCATAGCCAGATCAATGTCCGGGATGCCGGGACCTTTATCTTTAAACCACAATTCAATTTTATCAGGTGCGATTTTTGTTTCAATAATTCCGCCGTGAGCGTGTATTACCATATTGATTTCTGCTTCATACATTGCGATTGTAACTCTGCGGATTATATCAGCATCAAACCCGATTTGTTTTAATGTTTTCTTGAGTTTTCCCGATGCTTCACCGGCTCTTGTGAAATCATCTCCGGGTACTTCGTATGTAATGTTCATAATCGCACCCCTTAACCTTTTAATCCTGCTTCGTAAAGTTTACCGCAAGCGGTGAACATACGAAGTTTTGTTTTGAGCAAAACAATGTCTTTGTCATCTGCAAGTTCGATAATCTGTTCATCGGGGTTCTTGCCTCTCACAAATACAACGCAACGCATATCCATCATTTCCGCAGTTCTCACAACTTGCGGATTAAGTAAGCCTGTAAGCAATACAGACTGGTCTTTAACAAATGCGAGTACATCGCTCATCATATCCGAACCACAAGCCATTTTCACTTCTGTGTCGAGATATTCGTTTCCGCAGACAACTTCTGCATTAAGAAGGTCGCAAACATCTTTAATTGTCATATCATCTCTCCGTTCTGCCGATGAAATCGGCTGTAAACCGCACTTGCATCGGCGGCGGTACGCCGTATTTTCTTATTTTACTTGTAGATTATCTGCCGCAATTTTATCGGGAGTTATATATAAAGTTTTGTTGTTGGTATATATAACTCTTCCGGGTTTCGCACCGGACGGCTTTTTGACAAATCGCGCAAGACAATATTCGACAGGCACACCGCTGCTGCTTACACCTTTTGAATTCACCGCCGCGATATTCGCCGCCTTTAAGATAACATCTTCGGGTACTTCCTGTCGCTGTGTTAAAATTATAACATGTGAGCCGGCAATGTCTTTTGTGTGCAGCCAGATATCTAACTTGTCCGCAACTTTTAATGACAATGTATCATTTTGAATATTATTTTTACCTGCTAAAACCTTAAAACCATCAATTTCATATTCGAGATAAGAAATATTGCGAGGTTTCAGTTTGCGATTTTTCGGCGGTTTTAAAAATCCCGAATCAACAAGTTCTCGGCGTATAGCATCGAGTTCGTCAAAAGTTTTAGCACGGGAAAGGGAATCAAAAACTGAATCAAAATAGATTAAATCCTCCTGTGCTTTTTCAATCAGTTCAGAAAGCATACCCGCCGCAACTGAAGCCTTTTTATAATTACGGAAATATTTTTGGGCGTTCTGTGCAGGGGACAATGCACAATCAAGCGGAATTGTGATCTCAGCACAATTTTCATCGTAGTAGTTGACGGTCGTAACTGATGTATCTCCGGGGGTTATTGCGTGGATATTCGCTTTAATCAGTTCACCGTATATGCGGTATTTTTCACGCTTTTCGGTGGCTTTCAAATCTTTTTTGCGGTACTCGATTTTTCGCCTTGTGCGTTCAGTTAAAGTTGTAATAAGTTTTAGTAAATCGGTTGCGTTTTTTCTGATATTTTCAGTATTGTCACGCATTGTATAAAAACTGTCGAGCATTTTATCAACAGTTTCAAAACTTAAATTTTGATAGTCTGTACCGTACTGATGGACATTTATAAATGTAAAATCTAAAAGTTTGCCAAATTTATCTGCAATGATTGTGGGTTGCGGATTTTTTAGTAAATCAGTTATATTTTGCAGATTGATTTTCAACTTTTCAAATTCCATTTCGGAAATGTTTTTTACAGTCGGCTGATTTTTCATCACCCTATGGCAAAGTTCTCTGCAGAAAATCGAAGATGCGCCGTCGAGTGATAGTGATAACGCTTTATCAGCAGGAATATCGCCGAAACTTTTGATTTTATCAATTACCTCTTCGGGCGTACATTCAAGTATATTTAACTTATTCTGCTTTGCAGGCGGTTCATATTTTGCACCGGCAATCAAAAAACGCTTGCCTTCTTCGGGATCAAATCTGCGAACACAGTCGATTATTTCTTTATTGCAAGTAAATATGATATTTGAAAGTCTGCCGAGAATTTCAATGATGATCGTTTGCTCAACTTCGTCGCCGAGTTCGTTTCTGCAACTGAAATCGAGGTATAAAACTCTGTCAAGTCCTTCCTGCCGCACCGCCTTTAATCTGCCCCCTGTAAACCGCTTACGAAGCAACATACAAAGCATTGGCGGCACTTGCGGATTTTCAAACTTTTCTTCGGTTAGATGAATGCGTGGTGACGCAGGATTACAGCAAAGCAGTAGTTTTCCCGAAAACTCTTTACTCGATAAATTTAGTATTACCGAATATTTATTGGGCATATTTATTTTTTCGATTCTGCTACCGATCGCTTTTTCAAGATTATCTTTAATTATTCTGAGTGTTAGTCCGTCTAATGCCATTTTTATCTCTCTTTAAACTGTTTTATAAGGTGCGCACTGCGAGATGATCTCACAGTCGATTTCAAATTTCTTCGCTACTTTTTCAAAAAGCGGTTTGATTGCGATGTTTTCAGTTGAAAAATGACCTGCATCAAGCAATGCAAAACCGTGGTGCGATGCATACAACCATTCGTGCTGTTTTACTTCCGATGTGATAAGTGCGTCAGCACCCGCTTCGATAGCATCGCTGATTAAATCAGATCCCGCACCACCGCATACCGCAACTTTTTCGATGATATTATTGCAGTTTGCACTGTATCGCACATCCGGGGAGTCAAGCGCAATTTTTACTTGCTTTGCAAGTTCGTAAATGCTGACAGATGTAGGAAGAGTACCGATTCTGCCGAGTGCAGGAAAGTCTTTAAATTCGTGTGAATAAAGCGGTAATTTATCTGTGAGTCCCAGTATGTTAAACAGACAGTCGTTAACACCGCCGTCGGCACAATCATAATTAGTGTGGGCGGATATGACCGCAATGTCGTTTTTGATTAGTGAGTATACAACGCTGTCTGAATAAACATTAGATAATTTATTAAAGATAACAGGGTGATGCGAAACAATTAAATCAATTTCTGATTCAACCGCCTTTTCAACAATTTCGTTTGTTACATCAAGACAAAAACCAATTTTTTTAACTTCTTTTCCAAAGTCACCAATCAGAACGCCTGCGTTGTCATAAGGTAATTGCGTGTTGAACGGTGCAACCTCATCTATGTAGTTGTAAATGTCTTTAACTGTAATCATTGAAAGTTCTCCCCTAAAACTGAATGTACTGCTGAAATCAATTCGTTTGCTGTGATTTCATCAGCGTTGTTTATTTTTAAACCGTTAGCCTTTTTCAGCATTCTTTTAGCAGTCATTTCTATATATTTGCGTGACTGCTCATCGTTGTTATCGAGTAATCTGCCGAAAAACAACAACTTTGTATCATATTTTATGCCAAGATTTGTGAATTTAACATTCATAACGGTATAATGCTTTTTATGACTTTCTGATGCAGTTTCGGAAACGATGTCAAATCCGTTGTCAAACAAATACTTTCGCAATTTTTCAGGCTTTGTCATCGGGTTTAAAATAAGATTATACCTCTGATTTTGCACCCATTTTGAATTATCGAGAATTGTCGCAATCAACTCGCCGCCCATACCACAAATAACAATGTCATCACACTCTTGAGGTTCAACATTTATTAGTCCGTTTGATAACCGAACTTCAATGTAATCAGTAAGTTCATATTGTTCCACCGTGCGTTTTGCTGATACGAGCGGAAGTTCGTTTATGTCGCAAGCGAGTGCTTTTGGCGAAATATTATTTTGAAGTAAATATACCGGCAAGTATGCGTGATCTGTGCCGATATCGGCAACAATTTTGCGAGGACGCACATATTTTGCCGCCGCAAGCAGTCTGTTATCAAGAATAATTTTGTTCATAAATACTCCAATTATATAATTATACATATACAATTTACTACAAAATGCGCAAAAAGTCAATGGTTTTGCGGAATTTCTACAGTTTGAAAATTTATATCTTGATAACTCAAAAAAATTATTGTATAATATTTAAGATAAAGTGAGGGATATGATTGGTTTACTTTGATAATGCGGCTACAACTGAACTTTCACAATATGTAAAAGAGCAAATGTACTCTGCTATGGACATTTTCGGCAACCCGTCAAGTCTGCATATGCTTGGAATTGATGCGGAAAATATCATTATTTGTGCGAAGAAAAGCATTGCTAACACTTTAAAATGCAGGAGCGATGAAATCTTCTTTACATCAGGCGGAACAGAGTCTGATAATACTGCGATTTTCGGTGCAGTACAGGCGATGAAAAGGCGTGGCAATAAAATCGTTACAACCGCTTTTGAACATTCAGCGGTGTTATCGCCGCTTAAAGAACTTGAAAACGAAGGCTTTGAGGTAGTGTATTTAAAGCCCGATGAAAACGGTACTATATCTGAACAATGCTTTTATGACGCGATTGACGAAAAGACTATATTAGTCACTGTTATGCACATAAACAACGAAACGGGTGCGATTTTACCGATTGATAAAATCAAGGGTATCATTAAATCTAAAAATTCACCGGCACTGTTTCATTGCGATGCTACACAGAGCTTTTGTAAATACGACATTTTCCCATCAAAATGGGGAATTGATTTACTTACAGCCTGCGCACATAAGATTCACGGCCCGAAAGGAATAGGATTTTTATATACCGCAAACGGAGTTAAAATCAAGCCTTTGCTTTACGGCGGACTTCAACAAAAAGGTTTCCGCCCGGGAACAGAATCTACAATCCTTATAGCAGGTTTCGATGCTGCTATTAAAGATTTCGGCGATAAAAACAAAAATCGTGCGAATGTTCAAAATGTAAAACAACACATAATTGAAAAACTGTCAAATGTCGATGGTATCACGATAAACTCGCCGAAAAATTCAAGCGACTATATTCTGAGTATCTCGGTTTGCGGAATTAAAAGCGAAACATTACTTCATTTTCTCGAAAACGATGAAATCTATGTATCTTCCGGAAGTGCCTGCTCAAAGGGCAAACTTTCTCATGTCGTTGAAGCACTTGGAATGGATAGAAAACGCGCTGACAGCGTTTTGAGAATCAGTTTTTCAAAATATTCTACAATCGATGAGGCTGACAAATTGGTTGAATGTATAAAAAATGCGCAGTCAAGGCTTATAAGAGCCAATTAGAAAGGGTTTAAAATGAAAAAAGTTATACTAATTAAAAATGGTGAAATTGCTTTAAAAGGACTTAACAAATCAAGTTTTGAAGCGGTTTTAGTTAAAAATTTAAAAAATGCTCTCAAGGGACTCGGCGATATTGAAGTGCGCAGAGCTCAATCAACAATCTACATTGAGCCCAAAGACGATAGTTACGATATGGATGAAGCGACAGACAGAGTCAGCCGAGTTTTCGGTATTGCGGCTTTTTCGGTTGCGGCTTGTGTTGAAAAGAATATTGATGTGATTTTGAAATCTGCACCTGAATATCTCGCTGATGTACTACAGAATGCGAAAACTTTCAAGGTCGAGGCAAAGCGTTCAGATAAGGCATTTCCTTTGAAATCACCCGAAATTTGTCGTGAAGTCGGCGGTGCGATACTTCGTAAATTCCATAATTTAAAGGTTGATGTTCACAACCCGGATGTCACAGTTATGGTTGAAGTTCGTGATTACGGTGCATATATCCACGCCGACCAGTTACAAGGTGCGGGCGGTATGCCGGTTGGCACAGGCGGGGATGCTGCTGTTCTCATTTCGGGAGGTATTGATTCTCCTGTCGCCGCATATATGATGGCAAAACGCGGTATTCGTTTGACTGCAATTCACTTCGCAAGTCCGCCTTATACAAGCAAACGCGCTGAAATGAAAGTTAAAGAGTTGCTCAGAATTGTCAGCAGATACTCAGGACCGATTAGTTTTGCGTATGTACCTTTTACCGAAATTCAAGAGAACATCGCACGCCATTGTCCGGATGATTTAGGCACAATCATTATGCGCAGATATATGATGAAAATTGCAAGTGAAATCGCAAGGCACAATAAATGCGATGCGCTGATTACGGGCGAGAGCATCGGCCAGGTTGCAAGCCAGACAATGAAAGCAATTTATGTAACCGAAGATGCGGCAACTATACCTGTTTTTCGTCCTCTTATTGGTATGGACAAAGAAGAAATTGTTAAAATTTCAAGAAAAATTGAAACTTTTGAAACATCAATCCAGCCGTATGAAGATTGCTGTACCGTATTTACCCCGAAACACCCGCGAACTAAGCCCAAGTTGGATGAAGTGAGAAAGGCTGAAATTTTTGAAAATTGCGAAGAAATGATGAAAACTGCTATTGAAAATACAGTTTTTGAAAAAATAATGTGGGAATAATATGAACAAAAAGTGTGTTGAACTTCTAAAACAAAATGGAATGACCGTTTCCACCGCAGAATCCTGTACGGGCGGGCTTATCGGACAGATGATAACCGATGTTTCCGGCGCATCAGCGGTTTATAAAATGGGATTTATCACATATTCAAACGAGGCCAAAATGCAACTCCTCGATGTTCCTGCTGATGTTATTAAATCACACGGCGCAGTATCCAAAGAAACTGTGAGTTATATGGCAAAGGGTGTGCGTGAAAATGCCAAATCTGACATCGGCATTGGAGTTTCGGGTATCGCAGGACCCAACAGCGACGGCACGGACAAGCCGGTCGGACTTGTGTACATTGGTTTTTCTGCGAAGGAAGGTGATTTTTATCTAAAGTGTTTGTTTGATAAATCACTTGGTCGCGATGGAATCAGAAAAGCCACCGCAAGTAAAGCCTTTGAACTCATAACATTATATTTAACAGACTATGAACGCTTTGTAAAAAATGTGAAATTTGCAAATTTTAATTGAATTTGATTTGATAATATGATAAAATATACAAAAATATAAGGGAGGTTGTTATGTTGGATTCTAACGATTACAACGGCATTTATGATAATATTATGAAAAATATAAGTGAGCTTCCCGATGTGTCGGATATCGAAAGACAGGAGGGAATTGCGATTAAAACCCGTAAAGCCAACTGGTTTATCAGATTGTTAAAATACCTTTTCCCGTGGAAAGGTGACAAACCTGCTGAGGTTGTGCGGAAAATTATATTTTTTATTGCGCTCGTTGTTTTTATCGCAATGCTTTGCATTGTCATACCGTACTATATAGAGCCGTTTTTTAACGCAAATCTTACAAACGAACTTCGCTCTAAATATACCGCGAGTGAAGGCTATTCGTCCCCTGAAATCAATCCTAAATTTGCGGAGTTATATGCACAGAATAATGATCTTGCCGGTTGGATTACGATCAGCGGTACTAATATCAACTACCCTGTAATGCATACTGACAAAATGAAAGGCTCGGATGATTACTATCTGCGCACCGATTTCAATAAAAAATACAGCCGTTACGGTTCAATTTTTGCTGAACGCACGAATAATCTCGGGTATATGACAGAAAGTAAGAATATCACACTTTACGGTCATAATATGAAAGACGACAGTACGATGTTCGGTCAGCTCCTGAGATACTCAAACTTGGATTTTTATAAAAAACATCCGCTTATAACATTTGACACATTATACAGGGATGGAAAATGGAAAATCTTTTCTGTTATTATTACAAATTCTACGCCTGAAGAAAACAATGGGTATGTGTTTGATTACAGAAAATCTGATTTTACATCAGATGAACAGTTTTTGTATTGGGTGAATGAAGTCAAAAAGCGTTCAATAATAAATACGCCTGTTCAAATTGAAGCATCTGATGAAATTCTCACTTTGCAGACCTGTACATATGAATTTGACAATGCACGATATGTAGTTTTTGCACGCAGAGTTCGGTCGGGTGAGAGTTTGGTTGTTAATGTTGATGCGGCAACAATGAATTCTGATGCTGTTTATCCGCAGGGATGGTACGATTATCTTGGTGAAGAGAACCCACATCCCAATGAACACTCCGAGCTTGTTGCGGCAACAACTCAGCCGACAACTGTCAAAAGTCGTGAGCCTGCAACCTACGCATCATCCACTACAAAGGCTAAACAAAGCACTACAAAAACAAATCGTACAAATGCAACTAATTATAAAAACAAAAATACTGTTGCAAACTCTACTACAACTAAAACAACATCCGCCCCAACCACCACTAAACCGCCAAGCGCAACAGTTTTGCCTACTGAAAGTGTGGAAACGACTATACCTGTTACCACTCAGTCTGAACAACCGAGTGAAACCGAGGCAGTTGCAACAAGTGTTGAGGCAGAAGAATCTCAATCAGATGAATAAACTTAACTCCGTGCGTAACTGCACGGAGTTTTTAAATAAAATAATACTTGGAGTATATATGAAAAACATTGAAAAAATTTGTGAATATTTTAAATCTGGCGAAACCGAAAATCAACTGTTAGGTTTGGAACTTGAACATTTTATTTGCAATGATAAAATGTCGGTTGCACCCTACGATTTAATATGCGACTTCTTAAATTGTGTGAAATTGCACACCCAGGGTGAATTATATGTTGTCGATGGTCAAGTCTTGGGCGTGATTTGCGAGGATTACTCTTTGAGTTTAGAACCCGCAGGTCAACTTGAAGTGAGCATCACACCGTGCGAAAATATTGAAGAAATTGAAAAAATATACGACGACTTTAAACAAATTTCAGAAAAATTTTGGAGCGAAAAAGGATATAAATTTATACGCAGAGGATTACATCCTTTAGTTGAAAACGGCACAAAAGCTCCAAATGAATTTCCGCTTATACCAAAGAAAAGGTATGAGTTGATGGACGAGTGTTTTAAAACTACAGGCAGATTTGGTCAACATATGATGCGTGCGACCGCATCAACACAAATTTCCATTGACTACAATTCTATGACAGATGCTATGCGAAAACTTCGTCTGCTTCAGATTATAGCACCTTTCATTGCGCTTTTAACAGAAAATCAAACGGGTATCGCTCGAAGTGAGAATTGGGGAAATCATCTTATCCGTACTCAGATTTGGAACGGTGTTGACAGCAACCGTTGCGGGTACATTCCAAACTCGCTCAAAAGTGGTTTTAGTTACACCGACTATGCAGAGTATATATACAATCGCCCGATAATTTTCGATAAAACCAAAGAAGGTGACATTTACACCGGTGACAAACCGATGTGTGAATTATATGATAATCGTGAACTTGAGGATGTTGAGCACCCCTTATCAATGTTTTTCCCTAATGTCAGATTAAAGAAATTTCTCGAATTTCGCGTTGCTGACAGTTTAGAGGATAAGCAATTATTTGGCTATATTGCACTTATGAAAGGCCTTATGTACGGCGAAGATAGTCTTGCCTTGATTGAAAAAGTTATGCCTGACATTATCAATGAAGGCGAACTTTATGAAATTGAAAATGCAATTATCAAAGATGGTTTTTATGCAAAAATCGGAGAAAAAACTGTTTTGCAGATTTGCAGGGAATTGTTTTCGATTGCCGAACAAGCATTGGACGAAAAAGATAAGTTGAGATTGAACTGTCTTAAAAAACTGCCAATCCTTGAAGCTGAATATCTTGACTGCATCACAGATAATTTCAGCATCCATAAGAAAAGCGCGAGAGGTGTTGTTGAGTACCTTGAACAGTCAACTGCGAAATATCATAACCGCACTGTGCGCACGTTGTATTGTCCCAAAATTTTTACAAATGATGAAGTTGGGTATTTTGAGCGTTTAATTTCACAGTTATACAGCATTTTTGATAAGGTGATTGCAGAATATGAAACTAATGTAAATTACAGAAAGCTATTTAATTTCCCATCGGAGATTGAACAGTTGATTTTGCGTGAGAGAACATATAAAACAAATATTCCAATTGCAAGAATTGATGTATTTTATAATGAAAAGAACAACGATTTTACATTCTGCGAGTTTAACACTGACGGTAGCAGTGCGATGAATGAAGACAGGGAACTGAATATCGCAATAAAAAAGACGGTGGCTTTTCAGGAATTTATGAAAACTCACAGGGTGAAGTCTTTTGAACTTTTTGACAGTTGGATTGATGAACTGCTCACGATTTATTCTGAATATAGTGATGATAAACCTAATATTGTGATTACGGATTTTATGGAGAATTCCACAGAAAACGAGTTTATCATTTTTGCAGATAGGATGAAAAAACGCGGCTTAAATGTCGAAATTTGCGATATAAGAAGTCTGAAATATATAAATGGCGAGTGTATTACTGAAAGCGGTATGACGGTTGATTTAATATATCGTCGTGCGGTTACATCGGATATAATCAAGCATTTTAATGAAGTAACCGATTTTATAAACGCGGTTCGTGATAATGCAGTATGTTTGGTCGGTGATTTCCGTACGCAGATAGTTCATAATAAAGCACTTTACAGAATACTGTTTTTAGACGAAACCAAGCGAATTTTAACGGATTCAGAGAATAAATTTATATACAAGCACGTGCCGTATACCATATCATTGACAAGTGAATTTTTGAAAAACAATTCAACGGTTTTTGAAAACAAAAATGATTGGATTATAAAGCCTGAAGATTCATACGGCTCTAAAGGCGTTCACGCAGGTGTTGAGTGTGAAAGTAAAGATGAATGGTGTGAACATCTGCGAAATTGTGCAGATAAAGGCTATATTTTGCAGGCGTTTTGCAATCCGTACCAACTGAAGAATGTACGATTTAATGAAAATTCCGATAAACCCGAATTTGTGAATGTCAGTAATTTAACGGGAATTTTCGTTTACAACAGCAAAGTAAAAGGACTTTATTCGCGCGTGTCATTATCTGAAATTATTTCAACTCAATATAGCGAAATTTCATTACCGACAGTTATTGTGGAGTGAAAAGTTGTTTATATCAAGCGGCAAGGAAATCACTCTCCTTGCCGTTTTTTATAAAACCTATTGACAAAAACAATGCTTCGGGTATGATGTATTACATAAAAAACGAAATAAATACCTACAATATAAACGAAGATGGTGTTTCTTTTGGGAATGTGAAGATGACTGTTTTAACCACTACAAATTCGAGGGCTTTATATAGATTGACGAAAATATTGAGAATTTTTAGTTTATTTTTGCAATAGATTTTGTTACGAAAATGTAATATAATTATAGTGCCATAGATTGTGAATTTATTTACATTGCTTTAATTTATGGTATTAAAAAATGGAGGAACTTATAATGAACAAACTCAAAAAGCTGATAAGTCTTGCTTTGTCGCTCTGCATAATGGGTAGTATTGCAGTAACTTCAAGTGTCACAGCAAGTGCTGAATTCAGTCAAAGCTCTTACGCTTTTTCACAAAACATGACAATTGGTTACAACATAGGTAACTCTCTTGACTCCGTCCTCACAAGCTCGGCCGACGAAACATATTGGGGTTGTCCGAAAATCACACAGGGATTGGTTCAGGCAATTAAAGACAAGGGTTATGATGTAATCCGTATTCCTGTAACCTGGGGATTTAAGATTGATTCTTCCGGTAACTTTACTGATAGCAGTGTCCATGCTAACCGTGTAAAACAGGTAGTAGATTGGGCATATGATACAGGTGCTTACGTTATCCTTAACACTCACCACGAGATGTCTTGGCTTAATACTTGGGATTCAGTAAAAAATAGTTCGGGAAGTGCTGTAGACAGCTCTAAACAAGAAGCCATGCTTACTAAGTTCGGCGGACTTTGGAAGAACATCGCTAACACATATAAAGATTATGGCGAACGCCTCATCTTTGAAGGTTACAATGAAACTCGTTCAAGCGAAACCGTATGGAGCAGTGTAACCAGAGATCAGGAAGTTCTTCAAAAGATTGGTCAGAAGTTTATCGACACCGTTCGTGCAACAGGTGGCAACAACGAAAAACGTTATCTCTTGCTTAACACATTCGGCGCAGTATTTTCAACAAATGAAGTAAACACTTATAAAATGCCGACCGATTCTGCCGATCACCTTTTATTTGGCGTGCATACTTATGACCCTCATGATCTTTGCTTCAGAGAGTATTCAGGCACAACTTTCAGCCAAAGCGCATTTGACAGCTATTACAATACTATTATGCCGGCAATCGAAACTAAGTTTTTGAGCCAAGGTTACGGCGTTATTCTTGGTGAATTCGGTGCAGTTAATAAAAACAATGATGATGAGCGTGTTAAATATGTTAAGGCTGTTGTAACATCTTGCGCTACATATGGTGTTATCCCTGTTTGGTGGGGCAACGGTGTAATCAATATGAATAGTAGTAAAGACTCATTCGGACTTGTAAACAGAGTTGCTCCTTACGAGTGGGTTAAGGATAATATTGCATCAGCTATGGTTGATTTAGCTTGTCAACTTGTACCTTCAAGACCGACACGCGGCGGTACTTCACAGACAAGAACAACTACAGCAACTAATGCAACACAGGCAACCACAACCACTACAACCGGAAGTACTTCTGCAGTAGGCGCTAACAGCACAGTAATCGACTGGGAAGACGGCGACACTTCTTTTGTATCTTCTTCCACAAGTGTAGTCAGCAGTAAATTAGCTCTGATATGACTATCGAAGGTTCTACTAAGGCTCTCGAGGTTTCAAGTAGCAACTGGGATGAAACAACAGGTAATAACTACGTTCAAATTGCACTCGATAAGACTGCAGTCCAAAACTCAAGGGATATCAAAGTAAACATCGGCTCTAACTCCACTACAGGTAACAAAGCTCACTTTGGTATCGTAATGAACGGTACTGTTTATTGGGATCTTGCTTATCAAGGTGGTAGTGTAGAACATAATACATATAATGAGGTTTCGTTGCTTAACAGAAGTTTCGTTTCACTCAAAGACAATACATTCCAAACAAACGGCGCATATGATGTACAGGTAAAAGTAAAATCCACTAACATTGCAAAAATTACTGCGATTGTTGTCAGCCCTGCTAATAATAGCAATGTACAAAAGGTTTATGTTGACGATATCACCATCGTTGATAAGGAAGATATCCCGACAGTTGAAATGCCTTCAAAGGGATCTATATTCTGCGACTGGAAAGGTACTGTGAACTTTGTTAAGACAGACGGATGGGATTCTCATTCAACAAACCTTTCTGAAATGCCCAACGCTTATCAACTTTCTGACGGTATGCTCAAGTTGAACACACAGGGTTATTCATATGATAGCTTGATGGTTCAGACAGAGGTAACACTTGATACTGTTCAGACTGCAACTGCGATTGCCGCTGCAAAACAGAACGACGGTTATCTTTATATGAAGATTAGATTTTACAGTGCTTATAACCCAAGCGGTAATGATTGCGGTGTTAAATTCAAACTTTATTGCTTTGCTGATGGCGACTGGCAGAACGCTGTCTATATGATCGGTGAAAACGATGCAATTATGAGTACAGCAGGCGAATTGCTTGTAAAATACCACGTTGACAACTTTGAGGGTATGATTCCGGATACAATTGCTATTATAGTTATGAATCAGTCATATTATGACGGTTTATCTTCAGTAAATGTTGAGTTCTCGGATATCTATGCAACAGGTGATGTACCTTCAACTTCAGCTACTGTACCTTCTGCAGCAAGTACTACAACAACTACAAAAGCTCCGACAACTACCATAACAACCACTGTGACCGGCTCTGATGAATCTGTTAAGGGTGATTTAAACGGTGACGGAAAACTAAACTCACTTGACTTACTTGCTATGAAAAAGTATGTTGTAGCAGAAGAATCTGTTCTTAGCTATCCTAAGGCTGATTTAAGCGGAGACGGAAATATCAATAGCACAGATATTCTCTATTTAAAGCGTCTTGTGGCTAATGCATAAATGTTAATTATTTGCTTCGTGTAAAATAAGGAAGTATTAAACTCGGTGTAACCTAACTATTGGGGTTACACCGGTTTTTGATTTATTACACCAAATAAAAAGCACGCTAACACTTCTGTTAGCGTGGCAACAAAAAACTAACAGATTTTTGTCTGTTAGTTTTGTTTTAATTATTCACAATCTTTACTGATTTTTAGTTTGAAAATTCTTCTCAATTTCCTTTAGTTGTTCTACTGATTCAATTTTCACGCCGTCTTGCATAATCGACTCTTGAAGTGAAGTCGGCATTTTGTTGAAATACTCTCGAATGTCAGCAGACATATTTTCTAAAATCATATAATCAAACCTTTCTTCTGTTTGATTATATCATCTGCAAATTTTTAATAATTATGCTTTTTTCTTGTAGAAAACTGCCTCTTTGTAAAGAAAACGGTAGTATCCAATGATATACGCGAACATAGTTATAATCGGTACTAAAAACAGCATACCAACCGATGCAAGAACCGGCAACCATCCTACTGTGAGGATTGTGTCGTCGGTAGGTAAAATTGAGCAGTTAAACGCATAGTAAATTGCATTTATCAGTTTATAAATGCCGTAAAATTCGGTTGTAAACAAACCAAGTTTAGATAAAATCAGTAACACACCTGTTAAGATAAATGAGGAATTTGCGGCAAGTCCGAGGTAAAGTCCTTTAAGCATATTTGGCTTGATTTGACCTGCATCTGCAAGGTTTCTGTCAACTCCGCCGAGATGGTGCAATGGCGGGTAAATAAGTCCAATAGTCACAATAATACACGCTATATGTAAAAACGCGCGAATGGGTTGAGAACTGAACGATGAAAATACAAATGTGCTTGTTAAAAAGCAGACAAATGTCATACAAATCAGACGAAGTAACAATGAAATTATAACTGTTTTATTACTATTTGTTCTCATTTTAACTCCTTAGCGATAAAAATAACTGTAAATTATTGCAATTATAACTCCAAGTAACATACCGCCCATAACTTCAAGCGGGGTATGACCGAGTTTTTCCTTTAATAATTCATCTTCAAAATTGTCATTGTCATTATCTCTGTTGAGTTTATTCAACTGCTTTGCGTGCTCGCCTGCCTGTCTGCGTACACCTGTTGCATCATACATAACAATACAAGCAAGAACCAAAGCAATTGCAAATACTGCGGAGTCAAGACCTTGCGAACGCGCTGTTGCTATTGCGGCGGCGCAAACCATTGCAGTATGTGAACTCGGCATACCTCCTGATCCTGTAAGTCTTTCAAGTTTCGGCTTGCCTGTGAGAACAAGTGTTATTAAAAATTTCAGTACCTGCGCTACCAACCACGCAGTTGCCGCACAGATTAGTACATAATTAGAAAGAAACGACTGTAATGTTAATTCTCCCACTTTATTATCTCCTAATGTTTTCTTTTTGCCAGATACTCAGCAAGTTTTGATAAAGAGCCGTCATCAAAATCCGATACAGCATCAATCGCACCACTTGTGAGTGTATCTACATATTCATTGCATTTTTCAAGTCCGTAAAATGAAACATATGTGTTTTTAT